>NZ_QAIU01000358.1:14051-21313 GCF_003061205.1 Pseudomonas sp. HMWF006 | reverse complement strand
GGCGAAGCCTTGATGGCGCACGACACTGACGAAGATGCGCAACAGTTTCAGGTCGGGTAAAGCGTTGGCCATGTCTACTCCGGGCTTTAGAGATGTGTCGCCTGATAGAACCTTCCCTCACCCCAGCCCTCTCCCGGAGGGAGAGGGAGCTGATCTCCATGGCTTTCAAATCCTGAGTTCGACTCGATTTTTCAGGTCGATACAAATTCCGCTAACAACACGCTCGGCCCCCTCTACCTCCCGGCGAGGGGCTGATCTCCATGGCTTTCAAATCCTGAGTTCGGCTCGATTGTTCAGGTCGATGCAAATTCCGCTAACAACATGGTCGGCTCCCTCTACCTCCCGGCGAGGGGCTGATCTCCATGGCTTTCAAATCCTGAGTTCGGCTCGATTATTCAGGTCGATGCAAATTCCGCTAACAACACGCTCGGCCCCCTCTACCTCCCGGCGAGGGGCTGATCTCCATGGCTTTCAAATCCTGAGTTCGGCTCGATTGTTCAGGTCGATGCAAATTCCGCTAACAACATGGTCGGCTCCCTCTACCTCCCGGCGAGGGGCTGATCTCCATGGCTTTCAAATCCTGAGTTCGGCTCGATTGTTCAGGTCGATGCAAATTCCGCTAACAACATGGTCGGCTCCCTCTCCCTCCGGGAGAGGGCTGGGGTGAGGGCAACAATGTTCAGCCTGGCCAGAATCCCGAGACCGCAAAGTCTAATCCCGGCGTCGCCATTAGTTTAGAAAAATCTGAACTAAGTTTTTGCCCGTAGCGATTCTTCCGCCGCACTACATTTCGCAGAATCGGTCCCACAGCGGCGCCCGGACCTCCCCTGCACGGCGCGCCGACATAAATAAAACAATGACGATGAGGCCCTACCCGTGGACAAGATTCTTCACCAACCACTGGGCGGCAACGAAATGCCGCGCTTCGGCGGCATCGCCACCATGCTCCGACTCCCCCATGTACCGACTGCTGCCGGCCTGGACGCGGCCTTCGTTGGCGTGCCCCTGGACATCGGCACGTCGCTGCGCCCCGGCACCCGCTTCGGGCCACGCGACATCCGCACCGAATCGGTGATGATCCGCCCGTACAACATGGCCACCGGCGCCGCCCCGTTCGACTCGCTGTCGGTCGCCGACATCGGTGACGTGGCGATCAACACCTTCAACCTGCTCGACGCCGTGCGCATCATCGAAGAAGCCTACGACAACATCCTCGAGCACAACGTGATCCCGATGACCCTGGGTGGCGACCACACCATCACCCTGCCGATCCTGCGGGCGATTCACAAGAAGCACGGCAAGGTCGGTCTGGTGCACATTGATGCGCACGCTGACGTCAACGATCACATGTTCGGCGAGAAGATCGCCCACGGTACGACCTTCCGTCGCGCCGTCGAAGAAGGCCTTCTGGACTGCGACCGCGTGGTGCAGATTGGTCTGCGCGCGCAGGGCTACACCGCTGACGACTTCAACTGGAGCCGCGATCAGGGCTTCCGCGTTGTTCAAGCCGAAGAGTGCTGGCACAAGTCGCTGGCGCCACTGATGGCCGAAGTGCGCGAGAAAGTCGGTGGCGGTCCGGTGTACCTGAGTTTCGACATCGACGGCATCGACCCGGCGTGGGCACCGGGCACCGGCACCCCGGAAATCGGTGGCCTGACGACCATTCAGGCGATTGAAATCGTCCGTGGCTGCCAGGGCCTCGACCTGATCGGTTGCGATCTGGTAGAAGTCTCGCCGGCTTATGACACGACCGGCAACACCTCGCTGCTGGCCGCCAACCTGCTGTACGAAATGCTCTGCGTACTGCCTGGCGTGGTCCACCGCTGAGGGTTCGGCCATGAACGAACGTGATCAGGTTCTGAAAGCGGCTGCCGATCTGGTGTCCGCCTTCGCCCGCAACGATCGCGAAGCTTACTTCGGCGCGTTCAGCGCCGATGCGAGTTTCGTGTTCTACACCCTCGAACAGCCCCTGCTGTCGCGCGATGCCTATCAGGCCTTGTGGGACCGCTGGCGCGCCGAGGATGGCTTTGAAGTGCTCTCGTGCACGTCGAGCAACGCCTTCGTCAGCCTGCAAGGTGATGTGGCGATTTTCATCCATGACGTGGCCACCGAGCTGCGCATGCAAGGGGAGCAACACTTCAGCCAGGAGCGCGAGACGATTGTTTTCAAGAAACAAGCGTCGAGCCTAGAACAACAAGGCCATTGGCTGGCCTGCCACGAACATTTGTCCGCAATGCCGGAAGGGCTGCCATCCCCTTAGCCAAACAGGTGACGCCACACGCACGATGAGGCGCGCCTTTATGATCGGAGCAGATCATGAATAACAACAACAACGACCAAAGCCTTACGCAAATCGAAACCCACGGGGTCGAGCAGATCCCGGACCACGAACGCACCGCAGGCCCGACGGACTTGTTCCGGATGATCTTCGGTGGTTCGAACACCTTTGCCACCGCCGTGCTCGGCAGTTTCCCGGTGCTGTTCGGCCTGTCTTTTCAGGCTGGCGTCTGGGCGATTGTGCTGGGCGTGCTGCTGGGTTCGCTGATCCTCGCACCGATGGGCCTGTTCGGCCCGATCAACGGTACCAACAATGCCGTGTCCTCCGGTGCGCACTTCGGCGTGCACGGGCGGATCGTCGGTTCATTCCTGTCGCTGTTGACCGCTATCGCGTTTTTCTCGCTCTCGGTGTGGAGTTCGGGGGATGCGCTGATCGGTGGTGCGAAACGCCTGATCGGTTTGCCGGAAACCGACCTGACCCTGGGCCTGGCCTACGGTCTGTTCGCGATTCTGGTGCTGACCGTGTGCATCTACGGCTTCCGCTTTCTGCTGTGGGTGAACAAGATCGCGGTGTGGAGCGCCAGCCTGTTGTTCCTGCTGGGCATCTTCGCCTTTGCCGGTCCTTTCGACGTGAATTACGCCGGCACGGTGAGCCTCGGTCAACCGGGCTTCTGGGCGGCGTTCATCGGCGCTGCGCTGGTGGCGATGAGCAACCCGATTTCCTTCGGTGCGTTCCTCGGCGACTGGTCGCGCTACATCCCGCGTGACACCTCCAAGCAACGGATCATGGCCGCCGTGGTGCTGTCGCAGATCGCCACGTTCATCCCGTTCCTGTTCGGTCTGGCCACCGCGACCATTGTCGCGATCAAGGCACCGGACTACATCGCGGCGAACAACTACGTGGGCGGTTTGCTGGCGGTGTCGCCGAGCTGGTTCTTCCTGCCGGTGTGCCTGATTGCGGTGATCGGTGGCATGTCCACCGGCACCACTTCGCTGTATGGCACCGGGCTGGACATGTCCAGCGTGTTCCCGCGCGTGCTGTCGCGGGTCAAGGCGACGCTGCTGATCGGCGTGCTGTCGATTGCCTTCATCTTCATCGGGCGCTTCGCGGCGAATCTGGTGCAAAGCGTGTCGACCTTCGCTGTGCTGATCATCACCTGCACCACCCCGTGGATGGTGATCATGATCATCGGCCTGCTGGTACGTCGCGGCTTCTACTGCCCGGACGACCTGCAAGTGTTCACCCGTGGCGAACAGGGCGGCCGCTACTGGTTCAACCACGGATGGAACTGGCGTGGTCTGGGCGCGTGGATCCCGAGCGCGGCGGTTGGCCTGTGCTTCGTCAACCTGCCGGGGCAGTTCGTCGGCCCGCTGGGCGAGATGGCCGGTGGCATCGACATCAGCTTGCCGGTGACCCTGGGCCTGGCGTCGGTGGTGTACCTGACGCTGCTGAGCCTGTTCCCGGAACCACGGGAAGTGTTCGGCCCGAAGGATGCCCGCAGCCAAGTCGGGGAACCGTCGACTAAAGCGCAAGCCGCCTGAGTAAACGCCTATCCCCTGTGGGAGCGAGCTTGCTCGCGAAAGCGATCTTTCAGTCACATCACTTTTGAATGTGCCGACGCCTTCGTCGGATCGCCGCCCGGAGCGAGCTCGCTCCCACAGGAGACTGAATTCAGCCTCACATAAAAAAGACAATCGGAGACACGCCATCATGGCTTTGGATTTATTCGTCGTCCTCATCTACGCCGCCGGCATGCTCTTGCTCGGCTACTACGGCATGCGCAAGGCCAAGACCAACGAGGACTTTCTGGTCGCCGGGCGTAACCTCGGCCCAAGCCTGTACATGGGCACCATGGCCGCGACCGTACTCGGTGGCGCGTCCACCGTCGGCACCGTGCGTCTGGGCTATGTGCACGGCATCTCCGGTTTCTGGCTGTGCGCGGCACTGGGCTGCGGCATCGTCGCGCTGAACCTGTTTCTCGCCAAACCGTTGCTGAAACTGAAGATCTACACCGTTACCCAGGTCCTGGAAAAACGCTACAACCCGATGGCCCGCTCGGCGAGCGCGGCGATCATGCTGGCCTACGCGCTGATGATCGGCGTGACCTCGATCCTGGCGATCGGCACCGTGCTGCAGGTACTGTTCGGCCTGCCGTTCTGGATCTCCGTGCTGCTTGGCGGTGGTGTGGTGGTGATCTACTCGGCGATTGGCGGGATGTGGTCGCTGACCCTGACCGACATCGTCCAGTTCATCATCAAGACCGTCGGCCTGATGTTCATCCTCTTGCCGATCTGCCTGTACCGCGTTGGCGGGTGGGACGAACTGGTGCTGAAGCTGCCGGCAGCGGCGTTCAACTTCACCACCATCGGCTGGGACACGATCATCACCTACTTCATGATCTACTTCTTCGGCATCCTGATCGGTCAGGACATCTGGCAACGGGTGTTCACCGTCAAGACCGCCAAAGTCGCCCAATACGCCGGCAGCCTCGCCGGTATCTATTGCATCCTCTACGGTCTGGCCTGCGCGCTGATCGGCATGGCTGCGCACGTGCTGATCCCGGATCTGGACAACGTCAACAACGCCTTCGCCGCCATCGTCAAACTGTCGCTGCCGGACGGTATCCGGGGCCTGGTGATCGCCGCTGCGCTGGCGGCCATGATGTCCACCGCCAGTGCCGGCCTGCTCGCGGCGGCCACCACCCTGACCGAAGACCTGCTGCCGAAACTGCGTGGCGGCAAACAATCGAGCCTGGGCATCAACCGCCTGTTCACCTTGCTGACCGGTGTCGTGGTTCTCGGCATCGCGCTGGTGGTGAACGATGTGATCAGCGCCCTGACCCTCGCCTACAACCTGTTGGTGGGCGGCATGCTGATCCCGCTGATCGGCGCGATTTTCTGGAAACGTGCGACCACTGCCGGCGCTATCGCCAGCATGGGTCTGGGTTTCGCCACCGCGCTGCTGTTCATGTTCAAGGACGGTCTGGATGCCAACACGCCGATCTACTACAGCCTGGCGGTCGGCCTGGTGAGTTTTGTAGTGGTCAGCCTGGTCTCCCCTCGTCCGGCAACCGCGGCGAGCGCGATCTAAGCTTCGATGTAACGACTTGATGCTTTCTTCGACGGGTGTGGCGTCGGTTGCCACACCCGTTTTTTTGGTCTGGAGAAACAGTGAATATGAAGATCGTTCCCCGCGATCAATGGTTTGAAGTGCAGACGTTGAGCGATGGCATCCGGCTGATTCATGAGCCGTACATTCGCCCGTTCTATCGCTGCAACCTTTGGCACGTTCAGGGCCGCGACAAAGACTTGTTGCTGGACAGCGGCTCGGGGCTGGTCAGCCTGCGCGAGCAGTTGCCGTGGATCACCGAGCGGCCGCTGGTGGCAGTGGCCAGTCATTGCCACTTCGACCATATTGCCGGGCATCACGAATTCGCCGAACGTCTGGTGCATCCGGCCGAGGCGGATATTCTCGCCGCGCCGGATGGCGAGAATGACTTGAGCCGCGCCTTCGTCGGCGATGACATGTTCGAGGCGCATCCCGATTGCCCGTTGTGCTACGCCGAATACCGGGTCAAGGCTGCGCCGGCCACCGGATGGGTCGAGGACGGCGACGTGCTGGACCTGGGCAACCGCACGCTGCAAGTACTGCACACACCGGGGCATTCACCGGGCGGAATCAGCCTGTACGAAGCCGCGACGCAAACCCTGTTCAGCGGCGACATCATCTACAACGGGCCGTTGATCGAAGACGCCTACCACTCCAATCTGCATGATTACGCCGCCAGCCTGCGCCGCTTGCAGGCATTGCCGGTCCGTACCGTTCATGGCGGACATTTCGGCAGTTTTTCCGGCGAGCATTTGCGTTCGATGATTGACGAATGGTTGCGCGGTCACGCGTGAGGCCTGCTGTACTCAAGCAAGAAAACAACTAGAAATATCTGCCATGAGAAGAGCTGCCGTGCGTGCCGCCGTGCACCGATACATTCGGCGCCTGCTGGAGTCGCGTGAATTCACCGACAACACCAGCCTGGTGCAATTGGGCCTGGAAAAGGCGGATATCGAAGATCTGATCTTTCATCTGGAGGATGAATTCGGACTGACGGCATTCACCGCCGAGGAAGACCGGATGCTCAAGACCGCGAAAACGGCGAAGGACTTGAGCCGGTTTTTGCTGGAGATTGGCAGGCATTGAGAGGATTTGCCAAACACGTCCACAGGGCTGAGATAAAACCCTGTGGCGAGGGAGCTGGCTCCCACGGAGCTGCGCAGCAGCCGCCAATTGTGCCTGACAGACGTTGCTCACTGACTTTACGACTGCTGCGCAGCCGACCGCGAGCAAACTCCCTCGCCACAACTAGTGGCACTCACAGGCTGATTTACCTACCGGCGCCGTTGTTGACGGCGGCGCTGCTCGTCATCGGTGCGAATCGGTACAGGTTGCAGAGGCGGTTCGATCAAGCCGAGGGCGACACCCAAGTCGTGCAGCCAGTTTTGAATTTTCTCTTTCATCGTCATGCCCCCTTCAGGGTGGTGCTGAGCGGCCGGAATTCTGAGGCCGCTTCGCACTGATAATAGTCCGAAGTCCTACGCAATGCTCGGGCAAATCCGCAATGATCTGTTACTGAATTGAACAGAATTCGCGGGCATGGGTTCACGCCGTTTCTCGCGCTTCAATCTGAGCCGCAGGATAGACAGCCTGCTGCACCTCGACCCACGCGTTCAGGTTGGCGCCGACCATGCCCTTGCGCCACATGAGCCATGTTGTCGCACCCACGAATGGCTCGGCCAACAGGTGCGCGGCGACACTCTCGCGCCCAGGCAGACTGGCGAGCATCGACTCCGACATCAGCGCGACCCCACTGCCGGCAATCACGCAGGCGAGCATGCCCTGGTAGGACTCGATCT
The DNA here is from genome assembly GCF_003061205.1 of Pseudomonas sp. HMWF006. Classification (NCBI taxonomy): domain Bacteria; kingdom Pseudomonadati; phylum Pseudomonadota; class Gammaproteobacteria; order Pseudomonadales; family Pseudomonadaceae; genus Pseudomonas; species Pseudomonas sp. HMWF006. The sequence goes on along the minus strand of NZ_QAIU01000358.1, from coordinate 14,128 downwards.
CCATCGCGCGGCCCATCGTCGCGTGATAGTGCGAAAACCACGCCTCCAGGCGCATGCGGTAGGAACAGCCACGACGA
>NZ_QAIU01000358.1:0-13995 GCF_003061205.1 Pseudomonas sp. HMWF006 | reverse complement strand
CGCTGCGTACCGGCGGGTGATCGGTTTCGGTGATCAGCACCAGACGTTCCTCGCACAGCGGCACGCCGTCGAGCCCGGCCAGTTCCAGCGGGCCGTCCACCAGCGCGGCGTCGAGGCGCCCGGTCAGCAAACCTTCCAGTAATTCGCCGCTCGGCGCCGATTGCACCTGCAGGTTCACCGCCGGGTATTGTTTGTGATAACGCGCCAACAGGGCCGGCAGATGAATCGCCGCCGTGCTGTACATGGTACCGAGGACAAAGTCGCCGGCCGGTTGCCCGCCCATCACCGCCGCACTGGCCTGATCGCGCAGGGCAAACAGCTTGCCGGTGTAGTCCAGCAGGACTTTTCCCGCAGGCGACAGCTGCAAACGCTGACGCTCACGCACGAACAGTTCGACGCCCAGCTGTTCTTCCAGCTGTTTAAGGCGCGTCGACAGGTTCGACGGCACTCGGTGCAAGCGTTCGGCGGCGCGGGTGATCGAGCCTTCTTCGGCGACCGCCTGAAAAATCCGCAGCTGGCTGAACTCCACAAGCCTTCTCCTTAACTGAACAAGTTACTCACTATTATTCAATTTTAAAGAAAGTCAATCAGTCCTAGCCTGACGGTCATTGATCCTTCAACGGAATCCCGACCATGTCGCCACTGATTCGCTTATCCGCCTGCTTCGTCGCCCTGATGATGGCCATGGGCATCGGCCGTTTTGCCCTCACCCCGCAAATGCCGCACCTGCTCAGCGAAGGCCAGATCGACCTGACAGCCGCCAGTCTGATTGCGGCGGCCAATTACCTTGGTTACCTGCTGGGTGCGGTGGATGCGATGTTCGCCCATCGCCCGCAACAGGTGCAGCGGCGTCTGCACGGCGGCTTGTGGTTGTGCGTGTTGCTGACCCTGGCATCGTTCTGGGCCAATGGTTTCTGGTCACACCTGATGTTGCGCTTCGGCACCGGGGTGGCCAGTGCCTGGGTGCTGGTGATGATCACTTCACTGAGTCAGCCCCTGGCGGCGGCAGCGGGTCGCCCGCGTCTCGGAGCGCTGGTTTTTGCCGGGCCGGGTCTGGGGATTGTTCTGACGGGATTGCTGGCACTGATCTCACATCTGTTGCAGCAAACATCTTCGACGTTGTGGCTGATATACGCAGCGGCCGCACTGCTGATGATGCTGGGCGTCTGGCGGCTTCTGCCGCAGCCGGTCGCGGCGCAAGCGGTCACTGCGGCGAGCAGTAGCGCCTCGCATCGCGGCATCGGGCGTCTGGGCGTGATCTACGCCCTGTACGGCATCGGCTACATCATCCCGGCGACGTTTCTTTCGCAGATGGCCAACGCGCAGTTTCACGGACAGTGGCAGGCGGATCTGTTCTGGCCGTGCTTCGGTCTCGGCGCCGCGATCGGCGTGGTACTGGTGAGCTTGCGCCGGCACGATCCGCAGACCACGCGGCACTGGTTGATGGCGACGTTGTGGCTGCAGGCCGCCGGGGTGTTTGCCTGTCTGCTGGGCAGCGGTCTCGGCCTGGCACTCGGCGTGATGCTTTGCGGCACACCGTTTCTGGCGTGCATGCAACTGGTCATGCAGCGCTCGCGGGAGCTGGCGCCCCACGCGACCCAGCGCAACGCTGGCCTGCTGACCGCCTGCTTTGCCGTCGGTCAGCTCAGCGGTCCGTTACTGGCGGCGCTGAGCACACATTTCAGCGCCAGCCTGCATCCCGCGCTGGTGATCGCCGGCAGCGGTTTGCTGATCGCCGGCGGGCTGGCCATGCACTCGATTAACCCTGGCCGAGCGCTTTGCGCAAACGCCGACGCACCCACTGCTCAGCGCTGACAAAGGTGATGCCGAGCAACACCAGCACGGCGCCGATGACGAAGTTCACGCTCAGCGGTTCGCCGAGCAACAACACGCCGAAGGTGACGCCGAACAGCGGCGTCATGAACGAGAACACCGCGAGGTTGGCCGCCAGATAACGGCGCAGCAGCCAGAACCAGATCAGGTAACTGAAGAACGACACCACCAGGCCCTGGAACAGCACGCTGGCCACTGCCACGGGTGTCAGGCTGACATGGCTGATCTGGCCACTGAACAGCGCGATCAACAACAGGCCGAGGAAGCCGACGATCAACTGATAGAACAGGGTCAGGGTGACCGGCGCTTCCGACAGCCGCGAGGCACGCACTACGACAGTGGTCGCCCCCCAGCAGGCGCCCGCGAGCACACCCAAGGCATCGCCGAGCAGCATGCGGTGGTCGAGGTTATCCCACGACACGCCGCCGGCGAAGGCTATCGCAATACCGATGAACGCGAGCAGGATGCCCAACCATTGCAACGGCCGCAGGCGTTCGCTGGCCAACAGAAAATGCACGCCCAGTGCGGTGAAAATCGGCGCGGTGTAGAGGAACACCGACATGTGCGCCGCGGTGGTCAGCTGCAAGCCTTCGGCGATGAAGAAGAACTCCAGACCAAACAGCGCACCGGCCAGCAAGCCGCCACGCCAGGTGTTGCCGACCTGCTCCCAACCGCCCTTCCAGCAAATCAGCAAGCCCACCAGCAGCGCGGAAATCCCCGAGCGCCCCGCCGCCTGCATCACCGGGGCAATGTCCGCTGCAGCCCACTTGATCATCACCTGCTGCACGCCCCAGATCAGGCACAGGCCGATCATCACCTGCAGGGCAAAACGATCGGCATTGCGCCGATCGACACTCACGGCAACACCTCGATTACACACAACATGGCAGGCCATCCAATGGTCACAAATCAATGTCGGGGATTATCAATCAGCCAGACAGAAAAAGCCGTCTGGAAAAGACATTCAGTTTGTCTGTTGCGTCAGCGGGGGATGGTTGTCGGCTGCGCCGCGAAGCGCTGGCAAGCCAGCTCCCACAATGACCGGTTGCTCACTGAGCCTTTGTTCGACACAAAACCCTGTGGGAGTCTGACTTGCCAGCGATGACGTCAGCTCAATCAACCCAGCTCAAGAGGCTGAATTGAGCAGTCGTCTGGTCAGCAAAAACCCGACAGTACAAGCCACAGCCGTGGCAAACGTCCCCCACGCCCAATCCATCAGGGTCACCTGCACCGACCACCCGCGCAACGTCGCCCAATTGGTCAGGTCATAGGTGCCATACGCCACCAGCCCCAGCAAAGCCCCGCGCTTCGCCGCCCATTGCCACGTCGCCGCCGGCAACACCGCAAACACCACGCAGCCAAAAACATACAGGCAATAAAAAACCGCTGCCGGAACCAGCAACGGTTTTTCGAGCATCAACGCACCGAGCAACTCGCGATAGGTCGGCGCCATCAACAAGCCGAGCCAGATACCGTCGAGCAGCAGAAATGCCAACAGCGTGGAGATATAAGCAAGCAGCGTTTTTTTCATTTACCCGACCTCGAATGAGCCCATGCAACATGGGCTCCGAAAGGCTCAGGTTAGTTCAATGCGATCGGCATGAATGACGATCTTGCCATCCTTGTACAACGAACCGATGGCCTTCTTGAAGTTGCCCTTGCTGACGCCGAACAGGCTGCTGATAAGTGCCGGATCGCTCTTGTCGCTGACCGCCAGGGTGCCGTCGTTTTCGCGCAACTTGGTGAGGATCTTCGAACTCAGGCTGCTGGCCGCTTCCTGACCCACCGGTTGCAGGCTGAGACTGATTTTGCCGTCGGCGCGCACTTCCTTGATGAAGCCCTTCTCGCGCATGCCGGAACGCATGAACTTGAAGATTTCATTCTTGTGGATCAAGCCCCAGTGCTTGTTGTTGATGATCGCCTTGAAGCCCATGTCGGTGGCTTCGGCCACCAGCAGATCGACTTCCTGCCCGGCACTGTAGTTGGCCGGGGTTTTGTCGAGGTAACGATCCAGGCGCGCGGTGGCGGTGATGCGCCGGGTGTGCTTGTCGAGGTAGACGTGCACCACGCAGTACTCGCCAGCCGTCATCTGCCGTTTTTCTTCGGAATACGGCAGCAACAGATCCTTCGGCAAGCCCCAATCGAGGAACACACCGATGCTGTTGACTTCAACAACTTTCAGGCTGGCAAATTCACCGACCTGAACTTTTGGTTTTTCCGTGGTAGCGAGAAGTTTGTCTTCGCTGTCCAGATAAATAAATACGTTGAGCCAGTCTTCATCTTCGCTGGGAATATCTTTGGGGATATAACGGTTGGGCAAAAGAATTTCGCCGTCGGCACCGCCGTCCAGATATAAACCGAAGTTAGTGTGTTTAACCACTTGCAAACTGTTGTAACGCCCGACTAAAGCCATTTCCAGAACCCTCATTGCGTGGGCGGCATTCTACCCGGTTTTACCGACAACGTCGGGCGGCAGATCGGCACGTTGCGCAAAATCTGCGCGGAGTCTTGATTTTCCTTGGCTGCGCACGCGCCAGGTGCCGCTCGTCAGTCGGGTGCGGTCCATGCCCGCGTGATATCAGCGCGCCCAAAAGCATCAATGTTCTTATTTAAAACAGCAGGTTAGGCAAATATTCCAAGTAATCAATCGACAATAATGCAGTAACCCAGTGGGTTATTTCGGGGGATATTTACCAAGCAATTGTCAAGTTATTCCTGTACGATGCCTGGCCGAGTTACTTTTCTACAGGTTAATGGCCGCCATGCGTGTAAAAGCATCCACCAGCAAAGCAAAGCCAGCTCCAGCCGTTGAAACCAGCGAATCGATCAACGATCAGATCGCAGCGTTCCTCAAGTCCGGCGGCGAAATTCAGCAAATTGCCAAAGGCGTCAGTGGCCAGACGTTCGGTCCGTCCAAGCAGATCAGCCTGGGCAAGAAGTAACACCCGGTTTTACACCCGTCCAGAGGCGCTTTGAGCTTCGAAGCGCCTGGACTGGCACCGCATCAGACCCTCCTCGCTTTAAACAAATTACACAGCAAATATTCAGTAATCGACGAACGGCCATCAATGCCGATCATTCGCCGGTATCCTTGCACGCGTCTAGATCAAGCGTTTCAGCAGGCCCGCCGCCTGCGCTCGCTGTTCATGGAGTGACGCATGCGCACATCTTCCCGTTTATTGCTTGCAGGCCTGCTGGTCTGCTCGACCGTGCACGCGCAGATCTTCCAGCGGGAACTCGGCGATTTCGACCTTAAACTGGGCACCACTCCCGCCCGCAGTATGGCGCAAGGCCTGGTCAAACCGGCGGCGGTCGGCTCGTTCCACGGCGGCCTCGACCTGAGCCACAACAGCGGTCTCTATTTCGGCCAATATGCACCCAGCATGGGTATCACCCCGGGCAAAGACCTCGAAGTCGATTCCTACATCGGCTTTAAACAACCCTTCGACCAGACGCTCGGCTACGAAGTCGGGATGATTCACTACAGCTATCCCGAAGTGGACACCCTCGACAGCCAGGAGCTGTTCGGTGGCCTGACGCTGCTCGGCAGTCGTTTCGGCGTGGCCCTGAGCAACGATCCGGATAAACAGAACAACACGTTGTTTGCCGATCTTGGCGGCAATCAACCGTTCGGCATTGGTGTCAGCATGAAATACACCACCCACCAACTGAACACGCCGGTCGCCGTCGACGGTGGGTATGTCAGCAGTTTTACCGACTGGTCAGTGAAACTGTCCCGGCCGTTCATGGGCGTCGATCTCGACCTGATCTACAGCAACTCCAGTCTCAGCGGCAGCGATTGCTCGGCTTATTCCGGGCACAACAGCCAGTGCGACGGCCTCGTTACCCTCAAGGCTGCGCGCGCGTTCTATTGATCGGCTGAACTGCCGGGTTCATTCTGCGTTCACATAAGAATCAGATTCCCCAGGCTGGCCATCGCAAGGATTCGCCCATGTCTCGCTGGTTCAAGCACATTACCGCACTGTTGATCTTCACCCTCGCCCTTGGCGCCTGCAGCCGCGTCGGCCTCGCGTACCGCAACCTCGACGTGATCATTCCATGGTCGCTCAGCGACTACGTGGACATGAACGGCGAGCAGAAAGACTGGTTCAACGAACGCCTCAAGACCCACCTGAGCTGGCACTGCACCACGCAATTGCCCGGCTATCTCGACTGGCTGGATCGTTTGCAGACCATGGTTGAAACCAATCAGGTAAGCGACGCGGCACTGCAAGCGCGAACCGCAGAAGCCAAACAGGCCATCGCCGATACTGCGCGCCAGATCACGCCGTCGGCCATTGAACTGCTGCAAGGGCTGGACGATAAACAGGTCGCGGAAATGAACGACGCCTTTGCCAAGGACCTGCGCAAACGGGAACGGGAATACGTCAAACCCCCGCTGGCCCAGCAGATTGCCGAACGCGGCGCACGCATGGACAAGCGCTTGACCGATTGGCTGGGCCCGCTGAGCGTTACCCAGGAACAACGGGTGATGGCCTGGTCGACCGCACTTGGCGATCAAAACGCCCAGTGGATCGCCAACCGCGCGCACTGGCAGCTGCAATTCAGCGCCGCCGTGGCCCAGCGCAACAGTGCCGAATTCCCACAGCGCATCGAAACGCTTCTGGTCAATCGCGAACGTTTATGGACGCCGGAGTACCAGAAGGCTTACGCCAATACCGAAGCCCAGGCGCGTGCGTTGTTTGTGGATCTGATGGCCGACAGTACGCCGCAACAGCGCCAGCGGTTGCTGAAGAAGATCGAGGGAGTGCGCAAGGATTTCAACGACCTCAAGTGTCTCAAGGCCGCACAGAGAAACTGAAAAAACAGAGACCCAATGTGGGAGCGGGCTCGCTCGCTCCCACACAAGACCTTCAGGCGATCTGCGCCTTGGACGCGACCACATCGAACGTCGCCTCAGCCAGCGCATCTTCCTGCTCATCCAGCACCTGGCGCGGATGGTCATTACCGGGAATGCTGCTGTCGATCAGACTCAACAGGCTCGATCCGCGCGGCGTCAGCACAAAATTGTTCCCCGTGCTGCCCTCCTCATCCGGACGCGGTGCGATGTAGCCACGCAACAGCAGCAACCTCTCATACTCGCAGGCCAGCGTTTTCAGATGATCCAGATTCTCGATCGGCTCGCCGGCGCCGGCTTTCTCCGCCGCATAGTCTTCGGCATAGGCCCGCGGGGCAAAACTGTGGCCAGCGCTGTTCTGCACTTCGTGCAGCAAGCGCTCAATCAAATCCCAGTTATAAGTCGTCATCCTGATTCAACCTCCGGTGCGCGTGATTATTGGCGCGTTCATAGGTTGTGACCGAGGCCGTCCGCAGCCGTTCAGCCGCATTTTCCGCGCCGACCGACCGGCGGTCTGTCGATTGCTCCCAGGGTTAAACGACTAGTCTGAAACACACGGTTTCAACCCCGCAGGAGAAATCATCATGAACGTTGAGAATCATCCGGTGGTGTCGCGCGAAGAATGGCTCGCCGCCCGCAAGCAGCACCTGGCGGACGAAAAGGCCTTCACCCGGGAGCGCGATCGCCTCAGCGCCAAGCGCCGCGCATTGCCGTGGGTGAAAATCGACAAGGACTACCGTTTCCAGGGCCCGGACGGCGAGCTGAAACTGGCCGACCTGTTCGGCCAACACAGTCAACTGGTGGTTTACCACTTCATGTTCGCCAAGGGCTGGGAAGAAGGTTGCCAGGGCTGCTCGTTCCTCAGCGACCATATCGACGGCGCCAACCAGCACCTGGCTCATCACGACATTGCCGTGGTCGCCGTTTCACACGCACCGTTCAGTGAGTTTCAAGACTTTAAACGGCGGATGGGCTGGAAATTCGCCTGGGTGTCGTCGGACGGTTCTGATTTCAACTATGACTTTGCTGTCTGCGCTCGGGCCGAAGACGCCGAGGCCGGAAAAGCTACGTACAACTACGAAAAAACTGACAGCTGCGAAGAAGAAATGCCCGGGCTGAGTGTGTTCTATCGCGATCAGGCAGGAGAGATTTTCCACACCTATTCAACCTATGCCCGTGGGCTGGACATGTTGGTCGGCGCCTATCACTACCTCGACCTCACGCCCAAGGGCAGGAACGAAGACGAGATCATGGAATGGGTGCGGCATCATGATCGGTATGAGGGACAAACCCCTTCAAGTTGCTGCCATACGAGCTGAAAGCCTGCGCAGACTGAACTTTTCATCGCAGCGAGGCCTCCACCGGTTAACCCGCCTTACCCGGACCGGAGGCCCGCCCCGATGAAAAACCTGATCAAGCTCACCCTCGCCGCTACCCTCGCCTGCGCCCTGCCCGTCTGGGCCTGCACGCCGGAAGAAGCCACTGCCAAGCGTGAACAACTGGCCAGGGAAGTCGCCAAACTCACGGAGCAGAATCCGGCCAAGGCCAAGGAGATCAACGCCGAGTTGCAGAAGATGGACCTGGGTACGGCCAGCAAGGATTTGCCGGACAAGTGCCAGTTGATTGATCAGCGGTTGAAAGAGTTGGGCACCGCCGAGAAAAAAGCCGAGAGCTGAAAAACAAGGATCGCAGCCTGCAACAGCACCGACCCCGATCACCGTAGGAGTTGTCACAGGCTGCGATTCTCCGTCTTTGAAAATGCATTAATGCATTTATTTTCTTGCGCAAACGCATATCAAGACTAAGGTTACATTGAGCAAGGAGATCGGCACCGTTCATCGAAGATGAAAACCGTTAGCCACCGATCGCTCGGCAACATCGCGACACCACACAAGCTGGACGCTTGTTTTCACTCATGGAGGATTGAAAGATGTTAACCACTGAAGCAACCCGATTTACCGGCGAAACCCTGCCAAGGTGCCTTATCGGCGCTTTGCTCGACCCGCAACTGGTCGAAGCCAAAGCCGCTGAACAGGTCAGCGCCCTGGCCGCCAGTCTCAACTTCAACATGCAGCAGCAAACTCAGACCAATTGGTGCTGGGCCGCCGTTTCCGCCTCGGTCGGCAACTATTACGGCACGGGGTCCTGGACCCAGTGCGGGGTGGCCAGTGCGGCGCTGGATCGCAACTGCTGCAATCAACCCGGCCCGTGCAACGTCTACGGCTATCTGGACACCGCGCTGCGGATCACCCGCAGTTACAACGGCATGAATCAGGGCTCGTTGCAGATGTCAGCCATTCGGAACCAGATCAGCATGGGCCGCCCGGTCGGCCTGCGCTGCGCCTGGTACGGCGGCGGTGCGCACTTCCTGACGATCTATGGCACCAACGGCGACTACGTGCTGGTGGCGGATTCGATCTACGGCTACTCGACTCGTGCACTGAATGCCTTCCCCCGTTCGTACAACGGTGGCGGTAACTGGACCAACACTTATTTCACCGTGAAAAACTGAGGAGGGCGACATCATGCAACTGACGTATCCAAAGGCGCCTTCCAACGGCGTACAGACTTTGCGCCCGGCGCTGCAAGCCGCACTGCAAACCCAGGGCTTTGGCGCCAACCGCCAGTTCGCCAACGCCGCAGCGGCGAAGATCAGCCTCAGCGAGGCCTACCGCGGCTATTCGCTGAGCCTGGATGACCTGAGCGCCGGCAAAGGTCTGCGCAACGCGCGGATCGGCGACTGGCACTACCTGGTGTTCGCCGATGACGTAACGATCGCCGATGCCCAGTTGGCCGAAGTACGGGGTCACGTCGAGTTCGCTTCGTTGAACCACGGCAACCTCGCCGCCGCCACGGTAGGGGCGCTGAAACTGGCGGAGCAAGCGCCGCACCTGCAAGGCAAGACCGTTGAGCTGAGGGTGTTGTTTGTGTCGGCGCTCAACGTTGTGGCGATCTGGCTGCACGCAGATGACGAAGACGTACTGATCCCGATCGAGCCGACACCCAAGGACCTGGCCGACACCCGGTTATACAGCGAGGCCGCCCTGCTCGCCGCGCTGAAACCGGCGGCAGATCAGGCAAAACGCCGCTTCGACGCCGACACCAGCGGTCTGTTAGGAAACTGATAAACGCTGGACGAAAAAAAACCCGGACATCGTGCCGGGTTTTTTCTGCGTGCCTGAAAAGCCTTACTCAGCGGCAGGCGCGGCCGGCTTGCGGCGCTTGAGCGGGGCCATGCCATCGCTGCTCACCAGCGAGTCCGGTTTCGGCCGGTTGACGCTCTTGCGCTTGGTCGGCGTCTTGGCGGCGGTTTTTTTCTTGTCGCCCTTGGCGTCGGTCTTTTTCTTCTTCACGCCAACGGCTTTACCCGAGGCCTTGACCTTTTTCGGTCCACCGTAGGTGCCTTTGACTTCCTTGATCGTGCGGCGCTCGAAGCTTTGCTTGAGGTAGCGCTCGATGCTCGACATCAGGTTCCAGTCGCCGTGGCAGATCAGCGAGATCGCCAAACCATCGTTGCCGGCACGGCCGGTACGACCGATACGGTGTACGTATTCGTCGCCGCTGCGTGGCATGTCGAAGTTGATCACCAGGTCCAGACCATCTACGTCCAGACCACGGGCCGCGACGTCGGTGGCGACCAGAATCTTCACGCCGCCCTGCTTTAGACGATCGATCGCCAGTTTGCGATCCTTCTGGTCTTTTTCGCCGTGCAGCACGAACGCCTTGTATTCCTGAGCCACGAGGCGACCGTAGATGCGGTCGGCCATGGCACGGGTGTTGGTGAAGACGATGGCCTTCTGATAGGTCTCGTTGGCCAGCAGCCAGTTCACGATCTGTTCTTTGTGCTGGTTGTGGTCGGCCGTGATGATTTGCTGACGGGTGGTCGAGTTCAGCTGGCTGACCGCGTTGAGCTGCAGGTGCTCAGGGTTGTTCAAGACCTTGGCGATCATCTCGCGCAGGCCGGAACCGCCGGTGGTGGCGGAGAACAGCATGGTCTGCTGACGGTTCGGGCATTCGTCGACCAGACGCTGTACGTCTTCGGCGAAACCCATGTCGAGCATGCGGTCGGCTTCATCGAGCACCAGCACTTCGACTTCTTTGAGGTCGAGGTTGCCGGCGTTGAGTTGCTCGATCATCCGCCCCGGCGTACCGATGAGGATGTCCGGCACCTTGCGCAGCATGGCAGCCTGGACCTTGAAGTCTTCACCGCCGGTGATCAGGCCCGACTTGATGAAGGTGAACTGCGAGAAGCGCTCGACTTCCTTCAGGGTCTGCTGGGCCAGTTCGCGGGTCGGCAGCAGGATCAGGGTCTTGATGCTGACGCGGACCTTGGCCGGACCGATCAGGCGGTTGAGGATCGGCAGGACAAAAGCGGCGGTCTTGCCGCTACCGGTTTGCGCCGTCACCCGCAGGTCACGCCCCTGGAGCGCCAGCGGAATGGCCGCTGCTTGCACAGGCGTTGGCTCGACAAATTTCAGCTCGGCCACGGCTTTGAGCAGGCGTTCGTGCAGGGCGAATTGGGAAAACACGGGTGCTACCTCGAAGATATGCAAAAAAACAGCTGCATAGGTTACCGGTTTCGAGCGCTCAGGCCGAGTTTCTTTATACAAACGGGCGTAATCAGTGGCTTTTTTGTTGCTCGATTTGTCTCCAACGGTAATACACGGCGTCTTAAATGCTCTAATCGCCCATCGCGTCTTACAGAAGAATCGTTGCTCATATGGATTTCAAACAGCTCTGGCTCAAAGCCCAAGACCTCTGGGGTGTCCTCGAACAGCACCCGTTCCTGCAATCCGGCCTGGCGCTGATGCTTCTATTGGTGATCGCACTGGTCCTCGGACGAGTGGCGCGTTATCTGATCCTGCACGCCAGCCGCATGCTCGGACGCCAACCGGCACTGCACTGGATCAACGACTTTCGCCACAACAAGGTGTTTCAGCGCCTGGCGCAGATGACACCGTCGCTGGTGATCCAGTTCGGCCTGCATCTGGTGCCGGAACTGAGCAAAACCGCGATGACGTTTCTCGGCAACGTGGCGTTGTCGTTCACCATTCTGTTCCTGTTGTTGTCGGTGAGTGCCCTGCTCAATGCGCTGCTGGACATCTACGCGCGCACCGAACATGCCCGTACCCGCTCGATCAAGGGCTATGTGCAACTGGCGAAAATGGTGCTGTACGTGTTCGGCGCGATCATCATCGTCGCCACATTGATCGACCGTTCGCCACTGTTGCTGCTCTCCGGTCTGGGTGCGATGTCGGCGGTTATTCTGTTGGTCTACAAGGACACCCTGCTGTCGTTTGTCGCCAGCGTACAACTGACCAGCAACGACATGCTGCGGGTCGGTGACTGGATCGAAATGCCCCAGGTCGGCGCTGATGGCGACGTGGTCGACATCACCCTGCACACGGTCAAGGTGCAGAACTTCGACAAGACCATCGTTTCAATCCCGACCTGGCGCCTGATGTCCGAGTCGTTCAAGAACTGGCGCGGCATGCAGCAGTCCGGCGGTCGGCGGATCAAGCGCAGCCTGTTCATCGACGCCAGCGGCGTGCGCTTCATCCGCGACGATGAAGAAGAAAAACTCTCCCAGGTGCACCTGCTGACCGACTACATGAGCCGCAAGAAAGCCGAGCTCAAGGCATGGAACGAGGCGCAAGGTAATGTCGCGGCAATGTCGGCGAATCGTCGGCGGATGACCAATATCGGCACCTTTCGCGCGTATGCGTTGGCGTATCTGAAGAGTCATCCGGAGATTCAACCGAACATGACCTGCATGGTCCGCCAGATGCAGACCACGGCGCAGGGCATTCCGCTGGAAATCTACTGCTTCACCCGCACCACGGCGTGGGCCGATTACGAGCGGATTCAGGGGGATATTTTCGATTACCTGCTGGCAGTGCTGCCGGAGTTTGGCTTGAGCCTGTATCAGCAACCGAGTGGCGGGGATTTGCGCTCGGGGTTGTTGCCGGCGGTGTTGGGTTCCGCGCACATTCCCGTGCCTGAAAAACACCTCATGTAACGCACGATCCGTGCAGGAGCTGCCGCAGGAAAAAAAACGCAACCGAAGTTGCGTTTTTTTCTGCCCAGGGTTATTTGGCCTGCCGTTGCGGCGCCTTGTGCACCATGGTGTAGGCGTAATCGACGCCCATGCCGTACGCGCCGCTGTGTTCCAGCACCAGTTCCATCACCGCTTCATAAGTCTCTTTGTGCGCCCAGTCACGCTGGAATTCGAGCAGCACTTGCTGCCAGGTGACCGGCACCGCGCCCGCCTGAATCATCCGTTGCACCGACATGTCGTGGGCTTCTTTGCTGGTGCCGCCGGACGCGTCGGTCACGATGTACACCTCATAACCTTCCGCCAGGGCTTCGAGGGCCGGGAAGGTCAGGCAGACCTCGGTCCACAGCGCGGCAATGATCAGCTTCTTGCGCCCGGTGGCTTTGACCGCGTCGACCAGCGCCTTGTCTTCCCAGGAGTTCATCGAGGTGCGCTCGATCGGCTTCTGCTCAGGATGAACCGCCAACAGCTCAGGCCAGATGTAACCGCTGAAGCTCTCGGTTTCCACCGAGGTGTAGATCGTCGGCACGTTGAAGATCTTCGCCGCCTTGGCCAGGCCCACGGTGTTGTTCTTCAGGGTCTGACGGTCGATCGACTGCACGCCGAAGGCCATTTGTGGCTGGTGGTCGATCAGGATCAGAGCGGAGTTGGTTGGGTTGAGCAGTTCACGAATAGACATGGCGCGTTCCTTTTGATGTCGATGATGTCGGGTCAGTAAGGGTTGGTCGACGTTGCCGGGGTCGGCGTTGTTGTCGGCTTGGATGTCACTTTAGGGGCTGGCAGATAAAGGGACAATTCCCTAAAATCGAGAATCATTGATTCTAAAAAAGGGACAATCATGGATCGCATCGAATGCATGCGCGCCTTCGTGGTGACAGTCGGCGAAAACGGCTTCGCCGCCGCGGCACGCGCCATGGATGTGCCGCGCTCGAAAGTCAGCAAACAGATCCAGGCGCTGGAAGAAGCCATCGGCGTGCAACTGCTGCAACGCACCACGCGCAGCCTGCACCTGACCGAAGCCGGCGCCGAGTATTTTGAAGCGGCGCGCGAGGTCATTGCCGCCCTGGACGAGGCCGAGCAGCGCGCACGTGACGGGATTGGCGAGTTACGCGGCGTGTTGCGCGTGAATGCGCCGATGTCGTTCGGCTTGCGGCGCTTGGGCAAACTGATCCCGCTGTTCCATGAGCAACACCCGAACATCGAGCTGCAACTGGTGCTCAGCGATCAACAGGTCGATCCGGTACGGGGC
>NZ_QAIU01000004.1:0-1285 GCF_003061205.1 Pseudomonas sp. HMWF006 | reverse complement strand
TGTATGTACCGGAGACATGGTGGACACATGTTCGGAGACATGGTGGACGGTTTTAGATCTTCTTACCTGCCGTAACGATCTGCAAGTTCAAGTCGATTCGGGCGATGCGATGTCTACTCCAGTAGACATCGTGGATGCCGTCCTCCATCGTTTCCCGGATAGCTACTGACTTCCCGTAAAAAGCTTTCCCGACTGTGTATTCACGGTTCCTCCAGTAGATCTCGCCCTTTACCTGAACCTTCCTGACCACATCACCATCGTCGTACTCCGGCGCTGCGGGTTGCTCCTGATATTCCCTTGAGCTGCTGCTGTACCGAGTAGCAGGAACCTGCATGTCCAGCGCTTGATGCGGGCGCTTCTGGTTGTAAATATCACGCCAGATATCAAACGCCCGTTGCGCGCTGTTGAGATCGTTAAAGTGCTGACCCTGGAGGACTTCATTTTTCAGACTGCGGTGGAAGCGTTCCAGCTTTCCTTGGGTTTGCGGATGATAAGGTCGAGAGTGGCCGACCTTGATGCCTTGACTCATCAGCCAGACCTCCAGCGCGGTATAAACGCCTGTCTGATCACCCCATGGAGAGCCGTTGTCCATCGTCATGCGCAAAGGCAGGCCATAGCGCCGAAAGGCCCGGACCAGATGCTCCTGGACGGTGTCGCGCTGCTCATTGATACACGCCGCGATGCACAGTGAAAACCGCGAATGATCGTCCAGCATCGTCAACGGATGGCAACGCCCCTGACCCAGACTGATATGCCCCTTGAAGTCCATCTGCCAAAGATCGTTGGGCGCTTCATGCTCAAAACGGATAAACGGTTTGATCTCGGCGGCCTTTGGATCAACGCGTGAATGACGCTGTAAAACCGCATGCACGGTACTGACCGAAGGCATCACTAAGCCGTTGTCTTCCAACACACGTTTGAGCTTGCGAGCGCCCCAGGCCGCGTACTCCTGACTCACGGTCAAAATCTGCTGTTCAACCTCATCAGCACATCGCTTGGGTGATGTCTTCGGTCGTCGAGACTGATCGTTCAGTCCTTCTGCACCCAGGTTTTCAAACCTGTTAAGCCATTTATAGGCGGTGCTTGGGCTGATATTAAATCGACGGCAAAGCTGCCGGACATTGGCCCCTTCTTGCCGAGCCAAAAGCACGAATTCTGAACGAAGCTGCACAGTGGACACCTCTTCCCAAGACACAGGTCATCTCCTTAGTGATGAGCAATGTGCCTATTAAAAAGTGTCCACCATGTCTCCGAACACCTGTCCACCATGTGTCCGGTACATACA
>NZ_QAIU01000028.1:0-13630 GCF_003061205.1 Pseudomonas sp. HMWF006 | reverse complement strand
GCGCCGCACACACCGCGTCCAAACGGAATGCGCACGCAGGCGATCTGGCCCTGAAACGGGCCGAGCACCAGCTCTTCGTTGCGGTTGAGGTAGAAACCGGCCCAGTTCAGGTCCTCGAGCTGGTTGAACAGAAACGCCGAAAACTGCGCGGCGTTGGCGATGAAATCGCGCTCGTCCGCCAGCAGCGATTCCAGTTGCGCGGCCAACATGCCATAGCCTTCGAGGCCCTGGCCGCTTTGTTGCAAATCAATCATGCCTTGTGCTCCAACAATTTCAGTCCCACCCAGTAACGGGCGAATTGGTACGCGCAACGTCCGTTGCGGTTACCGCGGCCGGTGGCCCAACGCACGGCGAGGATGTCCAGTGCTTCGTCGCGCTGCCAGCTCAAACCGGCCTTGGCGGCCAACTGACCGATCCAGTGCTCGACGACGTTGAGGAAATGTTCCTGGGTAAACGGGTAAAACGACAGCCATAGACCGAAACGGTCCGACAGCGCGATCTTGTCTTCCACGGCCTCGCTGGGGTGCAGCTCACCATCGACGCGTTTCCAGTTTTCGTTGTCACTTTCCTTCTCCGGCACCAGATGGCGGCGGTTGGAAGTGGCGTACAGCAAGACGTTGTCCGGCGCCTGCTCCAGCGAGCCGTCGAGCACACTTTTGAGCACGCGGTAATCGCCTTCACCGGACTCGAACGACAAGTCATCACAGAACAGCACGAACCGTTGCGGCAACTTGGCGATCTGCTCGACCACACGCGGCAGGTCGGCCAGATGGTCACGCTCGATTTCGATCAGGCGCAGACCCGCCCCGGCGTGTTCGGCGAGCAGCGCCCGCACCAGCGACGATTTGCCGGTACCGCGCGAGCCCCAGAGCAAGGCATGGTTGGCCGGCATGCCGTCAAGGAATTGCTGTGTGTTGCGACCCAGTTGCTCAAGCTGCCGATCAACACCGATCAGGTCGCTCAGGCGCATGTCGAGACTGACTTCCAGCGGCAGCAGATACCCGCTGCGCCCGTCGCGCTGCCAGCGCGCCGCCAGGCAGGTGCTCCAGTCAATGACGGGACGCGGTGCCGGCAACAGCGGCTCGATCCGCGCCAGAACCGACTCGGCGCGCTCAAGAAAAGCATTCAATCGGGAATCCACGTCTTCTCCTCGGGCACGTTCACAGTGATGATGGTGATCCAGCGACGACAATCAGATCAATAATCCCGCGCCGCGCCTTGTTACAAGGCGATTCGGGAACCTCGGTTTCGAGACATGATCGACTATGCTTGAGCAGCGAAGGGAAACGGAAGTGGTTCAACACCCCATGGATATCAAATTCACCCACCGGCTGTCATACAAGCAAGCCAGGCTGACTGTGCTGGTCGGGTTTATTCTGGGCACGCTGCTCAGTCTGCTGCAAATAGGCATCGATTATGCCAGCGAAGACGCCTCCATCAACCGTGAAATCCTGTCCTTGCTGGAAATCAGCCACAATCCGGCATCACGCATCGCCTACAACATCGACGCCGAACTCGCGCAGGAACTCACCCTGGGCCTGTTGCGCTCACCGGCGATCATCTCCGCGCAGCTGACCGACAACAACAGTAACGTGCTGGCCAGCGTCAAACGTCCGGAACTGCAAAGCGGCTACCGGGTGATCAGCGATTTTCTGTTCGGCGCCAAGCGCCAGTTCGAGGATCGCCTGTACCTGGATCATCTGCCCAACGAATCGTTGGGGGTGTTGAGCCTTGAAGTCGATACCTACGCATTCGGCAGCCGCTTTCTGCGCCGCGCCGAGATTACCCTGTTCAACGGTTTCGCCCGCAGCCTGATCCTCACCGGCCTGTTGCTGGCGTTGTTCTACGTGATGCTGACCAAACCGCTGGTGCGGGTGATTCGCGAACTCAGCGGGCGCGATCCACGCAGCGCCGAACCGACCTCACTGATCTGTCCGGGCGGACACGCCAATGACGAAATCGGTGTGCTGGTCAAAGTGGCCAATCAACAATTCGAAAATATCGCCACCGAGATCCAGCAGCGGCGCAACGCCGAAAACCGTCTGACCGACTACCTCGGCCAACTGGAACACATTGTCTCGGCGCGCACCGCCGAGCTCAAGGCAATCAATGCCCGGCTCAGTCAGTCCAACGAGGAGCTCGAAGTCGCCCGCCGCACCGCACTGGAAATGGCCGAAGCGCGATCGGCGTTCCTCGCCAACATGAGCCATGAAATCCGCACGCCGCTCAACGGTCTGCTGGGGATGATCGCACTGTCCCTCGACGGGCCGTTGAATGCCGAGCAACAGCAACAGCTTTCGATCGCCCACGACTCGGGCAAGGTGCTGGTGGAACTGCTCAACGATATTCTCGACCTGTCGAAATTCGATGCCGGGCAACTGGAGCTCGAGCACATCCCGTTCGATCTGGGTTCGCTGATCGAGGACACGGCCAACCTGTTGTCGCAGAACGCCGCACCGAGCGTTGAACTGACCTGCCTGATCGATCCGTACTTCCCGGCGCTGGTACTGGGAGACCCGACCCGCGTACGGCAGATCGTCAGCAACCTGTTGTCCAACGCGCTGAAATTCACCCGTTTCGGTCGCGTGGATGTGCGCCTGTCGACCTATAACGACGGCGTGCGCATCGAAGTCTGCGACACCGGTATCGGCATTGCCCAGGAAGCGCAGGTCAGGATCTTCCAGCCGTTCACCCAGGCCGGTGCCGGCATTACGCGCCAGTACGGTGGTACCGGGCTCGGACTGGCGCTGACGTACAACCTGTGCGAAGCGATGCAAGGGCGCCTGACCATCAGCTCCGAGACCGGTTTCGGCAGCCAGTTCTGTGCCGAACTGCCGTTGCCCTGCCACACCCGGGCACTGCCCCCCGCGCCATTGCACGGCAAAGTACTGGCCATCACCGCCGCCAGCAGTGGCCTGGCCGAATTGCTGAAAAGCCTGCTGCCGGCCTGGGGCCTTGAATACGAGCAACGCACCATCGAGGATTCACTGCTCGGTCTGACGCCTGACGTTTTGATCACCGATTGCCCGGAATGCCTGTTCGGGCTGCGTCCGACCCTCACCGCCCCGATCCTGCTGGTGACCGCTTACGGCAGTTTCCTGCCCAGCGAAGAAGCGGCGGCCCTTGCGCCACTGCAGCAACAGGCGCGTCCGCTGGCACGCAATGCGCTCTATCAGAATCTGCGCCGCACCCTGCAACCCGACACCGCGGCCATCCACGATACTCGCCTGGAAACAACCCCCAACGTGCGGCGCGGGCTGGTGCTGCTGGTCGAGGACAATCCGGTCAACCAACTGGTGGCCAAGGGCATGCTCGGCAAACTGGGCTGCGACGTCGTGGTGGCTGCCCACGGTGCCGAGGCGCTGGATCAACTGGAGTATCACTCGTTCGATTTGGTGCTGATGGACTGCAACATGCCGGTGATGGACGGCTACGAAGCCAGCCGGCAGATCCGCCAGAGCGGACGCTGGCCGGACCTGCCGATCATCGCCCTGACCGCCAACGCCATGTCCGAGGAGCGCGAACGCTGCCGGGCAGCGGGCATGAGCGACTATCTGGCCAAGCCGTTCCGCCGGGAAGAACTGGCAGCCCTGCTCGATCAATGGATTCCGGCTACGACAGCGCCTTGATCTGCCCCAGCAGATGATCGAGACCGTGGCGCAAGTCGTTGAGGCGATCCAGATCGACCCCGCTGTCGCATAGCAGGCGCGCCTTGAGCGGCCCGACCTGCTCACGCAGCGCCTGACCTGCCGGGGTCAGGCTCAAGTGCACTTCACGTTCATCGCGCGCCGAACGTCGACGCTGCACCAGTTGCAACTGCTCCAGCCGCTTGAGCAAGGGCGTCAGCGTCCCGGAATCCAGGGCCAGGCGCTCACCCAGCGCCTTGACCGTCGGTTGCTCCGGCGCGCAATCCTGCCACTCCCACAACACCAGCATCGCCAGGTATTGCGGATAGGTCAGGCCAAGCTCATCGAGCATCGGCTTGTAAGCACGAATCACCGCCCGGGACGCGGCATACAACTTGAAGCACAACTGGCTGTCGAGCTTCAGCGAATCGACGGGCAGGCGGTTCATTTGAGCAGGGCTTCGATCTCGCCAGTCAGGTCCTGCGGCTTGGTGGCCGGGGAGAAACGCTTGACCAACTGGCCGTCCTTGCCGATCAGGAACTTGGTGAAGTTCCACTTGATGCCCTGGGAGCCGAGCACACCCGGGGCACGTTTTTTCAACTGCACGAACAGCGGATGGGCCTCGGCACCGTTGACGTCGATCTTCTTGAACAGCGGGAAACTGACGCCGTAGTTAAGCTCGCAGAACTCGCTGATCGCGCCTTCATTGCCCGGCTCTTGCTTGCCAAATTGATTACACGGGAAACCCAGCACGACCAGGCCCTGGTCCTTGTAGGTCTGCCAAAGTTGCTCAAGGCCTTTGTATTGCGGAGTGAAACCGCATTTGCTGGCGGTATTGACCACCAGCACCGCTTTGCCAGCGAAATCAGCCAGAGTCTTTTGCTCACCCTTGATGGTGGTGCACGGAATATTCAGCAGGTTGTCGCTCATGGCACGAGGTCCTCGGGTTATCGGCGAAGGCCAAACATAGCGAGCAATTAAATTGTGTGCAATTTAATATTTGAAATCGTTCCCCGCAGGAACCGCCAAAGGCTCGGGCCGCATTCGGACGATCTTTCGATTTGTCTTGAAGATCAAAAGATCGCAGCCTTCGGCAGCTCCTGCCGAGGTTCAATCAAACCGTTCAAACGTGAAGTTCATTCGCGCGGTTCAAGGTTCAGGCACACCGAATTGATGCAATAACGCAAACCGGTCGGCGGCGGGCCGTCCGGGAATACGTGCCCCAGGTGCGCATCGC
Source organism: Pseudomonas sp. HMWF006 (assembly GCF_003061205.1). Lineage (NCBI taxonomy): Bacteria > Pseudomonadati > Pseudomonadota > Gammaproteobacteria > Pseudomonadales > Pseudomonadaceae > Pseudomonas > Pseudomonas sp. HMWF006. The sequence continues at coordinate 8,767 of NZ_QAIU01000028.1, read as the reverse complement.
AACGGGCGCATTTCACTTCGGTGCGAATCATGCCGTGGCTGGTGTCACGGATTTCGGTCATGGCGCTTGCGCCGATCGGCGCGTAGAAGCTCGGCCAGCCGCAGCCGGAATCGAATTTGGTCGTGGAATCGAACAGCGGCTCGTTACAGCAGACACAGTGATAAACACCGTCGGTTTTGGTGGCGTTGTATTTGCCGGAGAACGGTCGTTCGGTGGCACTCAGACGGCACACGTTGTATTGCTCGGGGTCGAGCATCGCACGCCATTCTTCCAGGGTTTTTTCCAACTTTTCCATCATCACACCTCAGCGGCTGAAAAAGCCCGATCTGTACCTTTTCCACGGATCGGGTGGCACGTATGATTGCGCCTCGTCACACGCCAGTCTGGCAGTCAGACCGGGCGCATTCAAACGGATTCTCGGCGCCACGGCGCAAGACTCCGCCTGTGCGAAGACGCAGGAATCCCAGTACGGTTGTCCATTCGCCGTCTGGATCGTTCATTTTCGGGATCACATCGCCATGCAGTTCAGCAAATCGAACAAGCTCGCCAACGTCTGCTACGACATTCGCGGCCCGGTGCTCAAGCACGCCAAACGACTGGAGGAGGAAGGCCAGCGCATCCTCAAGCTGAACATCGGCAACCCGGCGCCATTTGGTTTCGAAGCGCCGGACGAAATCCTTCAGGATGTGATCCGCAACCTGCCGACCGCGCAAGGCTACAGCGACTCCAAAGGCCTGTTCAGCGCGCGCAAGGCCGTGATGCAGTACTACCAGCAGAAGCAGGTCGAAGGTGTCGGCATCGAAGACATCTACCTGGGCAACGGTGTTTCCGAGCTGATCGTGATGTCGTTGCAGGCATTGCTCAACAACGGTGACGAAGTGCTGGTGCCGGCCCCGGACTATCCGCTGTGGACCGCTGCCGTGAGCCTTGCCGGTGGCAACGCCGTGCATTACCTGTGCGACGAAGGCGCTGGCTGGTTCCCGGACCTGGCCGACATCAAGGCCAAGATCACCCCGAACACCAAAGCGATGGTGATCATCAACCCGAACAACCCGACCGGTGCGGTGTATTCGAAGGAAGTCCTGCTGGGCATGCTGGAAATTGCCCGGGCACACAACCTGGTGGTGTTCTCCGACGAAATCTACGACAAGATCCTGTACGACGACGCCGTGCACATCTGCACCGCTTCGCTGGCGCCCGACCTGCTGTGCCTGACCTTCAACGGCCTGTCCAAGTCCTATCGAGTGGCCGGTTTCCGCTCCGGCTGGATCGCCATTTCCGGACCGAAGCACAACGCCCAGAGCTACATCGAAGGCATCGACATGCTCGCCAACATGCGCCTGTGCGCCAACGTACCGAGCCAGCACGCCATCCAGACCGCCTTGGGCGGCTACCAGAGCATCAACGACCTGGTGTTGCCGCAGGGTCGCCTGCTGGAACAACGCAATCGCACCTGGGAGTTGCTCAACGACATTCCGGGCGTGAGCTGCGTCAAGCCGATGGGCGCGCTGTACGCGTTCCCGAAAATCGACCCGAAGGTCTGCCCGATCCACAACGACGAAAAATTCGTCCTCGACCTGCTGCTCTCGGAAAAGCTGCTGGTGGTGCAAGGCACGGCGTTCAACTGGCCGTGGCCGGATCACTTCCGTGTCGTCACCCTGCCCCGCGTCGATGACCTGGAAATGGCCATCGGCCGCATCGGCAACTTCCTCAAGTCGTACCGCCAGTAACTGGCCAGCAGTGCGCAACGGCCCGAACGTTGCGCACTGTCTGATTCAGCAACACTTCTGTGAACCGCACTTCCACAGCCCTTCTACACTTGCGATTCGAACAGCTCATCCGCACTTGGCGTAATGGCGACGGGTCGCTGCCGCGCGTCATCCGTTTCGATATTGGCGGTGAGAATTGTCCTTCATACCGGGGAATTGGCTGTAGGACACAGTTTGAAATAGTCACTCGGTTGAATAGCCCGGTGCAGCACCTTATATACCCCGCAGTACGCTACATCTTTAGCTTGAGGAGATTTCTATAACCATGATGCGCATCCTGCTGTTTTTGGCCACTAACCTGGCGGTCGTGCTGATAGCCAGCATCACCCTGAGCCTGTTCGGCTTCAACGGGTTCATGGCGGCCAACGGGGTTGATCTCGACCTTAGTCAGCTGCTGGTTTTCTGTGCGGTCTTTGGTTTCGCCGGCTCCCTGTTCTCGCTGTTCATCTCCAAGTGGATGGCGAAAATGAGCACCGGCACCCAGATCATCAGCCAGCCACGTACCCGGCATGAGCAATGGCTGCTGCAAACGGTGGAGCAACTGTCCCGCGAAGCCGGGATCAAGATGCCCGAAGTCGGTATCTTCCCGGCCTACGAAGCAAACGCCTTCGCCACCGGCTGGAACAAGAACGACGCGCTGGTCGCGGTCAGCCAGGGTCTGCTGGAGCGCTTTTCGCCCGACGAGGTGAAAGCGGTGCTGGCCCACGAAATCGGTCACGTGGCCAACGGTGACATGGTTACCCTGGCACTGATTCAGGGCGTGGTGAACACTTTCGTGATGTTCTTCGCACGGATCATCGGCAACTTCGTCGACAAGGTGATCTTCAAGAACGAAGAAGGCCAGGGCATCGCCTACTACGTGGCGACCATCTTCGCCGAACTGGTGCTGGGCATTCTCGCCAGCGCGATCGTCATGTGGTTCTCGCGCAAACGTGAATTCCGTGCCGACGAAGCCGGTGCACGCCTGGCTGGCACCAATGCCATGATCGGCGCCCTGCAACGCCTGCGCGCCGAACAGGGCCTGCCGGTGCACATGCCGGACACCCTGAACGCCTTTGGCATCAACGGTGGCATCAAACAGGGCTTTGCCCGTATGTTCATGAGCCACCCACCGCTGGAAGAGCGTATCGACGCGCTGCGTCGTCGCGGTTGATCAATCTGTAACGAAAAGGCCCGCAGCGATGCGGGCCTTTTTTGTGCTCGGGATAATGGATTGCCTGTTCTGACCCCATCGCTGGCAAGCTGCTCCCACAGGCTTTTGTGCTGTTATCTGGATCTCTGATACAACACGGATCACTGTGGGAGCTGGCTTGCCAGCGATGAGGCCGGCCCTGCCAATAAAAAATCTATCGGCCAGAAACCCGGTAAACCCGCTCCTCCAGCCGCGTCACGCCTGCCTGCAGAAACTTCCAGCTCTCACCCAGCACATCCCGCTCTTCCAGCGCCTGCACCTGCCAGAGATCCCCGAGCAACCGCTTTACCTCATCATCCCCCACCGCAAATGGCGGACCCGGTATCTGCGCCTGATCGTAATCCAGCGTAATCAACACCCCTTGCACACCCTGCGGCAGGATCTGCTGAAGATGCGCCGCATAGCGCTCACGCATCGGCGCGGGCAAGGCAATCAGCGCGGCGCGGTCGTAAAAGGCCACGCAATCCGCCACATCGCTCGCCGTCAGCGCAAAGAAATCGCCGCACCACAACTCGATGGCATCACTGCGATAGACCTTGAATGCGCCCTTCTCGCTGATCTGCGGCTGTATCTGGTGCTCGTTGAAAAAGTCCTCAATGGCCTTTTCCGACAGTTCGATCCCGAGCACCTGATGACCGCGCCCTGCCAGCCACGCCAGATCCAGACTTTTCCCGCACAGAGGCACAAGCACCCGCGCCGTTGCCGGGATCGACAGATCCGGCCAGTGCCGTTGCAAATACGGATTCACCGCCGACAGATGAAAGCCGATCTGATTCGACGCCCACTTTTTGTGCCAAAACTCAGGCTGCATGCATCACTCCCAAAAAACCGATCAAAATGCGTTAAAACTTATATTAGATTTAGATCAATGTACTGACCGAAGATGGCTCATCTTAACGCTCAGGAATCCCTCCATGTTTCCCAGCCTGTTTATTTCCCATGGTTCGCCCATGCTCGCTCTCGAGCCCGGCGCCAGCGGCCCGGCACTGGCCCGACTGGCCGCCGAGCTGCCCCGTCCCAAAGCCATCGTGATCGTCTCTGCCCATTGGGAGAGCGACGAATTGCTGGTCAGCAGTCATCCACAGCCCGAAACCTGGCACGACTTCGGCGGCTTTCCTCGGGCGCTGTTTGAAGTGCAGTACCCGGCACCGGGCGATCCGCAACTGGCGACCGAAGTCACCGAACTGCTGAACGCCGCGCATCTGCCTGCACGCCTCGACCCACAACGGCCGTTCGATCATGGCGCGTGGGTGCCGTTGTCGTTGATGTACCCGCAGGCGGATATCCCGGTGGTGCAGGTTTCACTACCGACTCGTGGTGGTCCGGCACTGCAAACCCGGGTCGGCCGTGCGCTGGCAGGGCTGCGTGATCAGGGAATTTTGCTGATCGGGTCCGGGAGCATCACCCATAACCTGCGGGAACTGGATTGGCATGCGGGTCCGGAGAGCGTCGCGCCATGGGCACGGGATTTTCGCGACTGGATGATCGACAAGCTGGCGGCAAATGATGAGGCGGCGCTGCAAGACTACCGTCAGCAAGCACCGAATGCGGTGCGCAGCCATCCGAGTGATGAGCATTTGTTGCCGTTGTATTTCGCCCGGGGCGCGGGGGGTGAATTCAGTGTGGCGCATCAGGGATTCACGATGGGTGCGCTGGGGATGGATATCTATCGCTTCGGCTGACGTCATCGCTGGCAAGCCAGCTCCCACAGGGTTTGGTGTGAACCCGGGCAGCAGGCAAAAAAAATCCCCGAACCAGTCGGGGATTTTTTTGTTCGATCAATCAGCCCAAGGGCGGATCAATCTTCGCGATAGCGACGCAGCTTCAACTGCTTGCCAGCAACGCGAGTGTCCTTCAGCTTGGTCAGGAGTTTGTCCAGACCATCTTCCGGCAGCTCGACGAGGCTGAAGCTGTCACGCACCTGGATGCGACCGATCGCTTCACGGGCCAGACCGCCTTCGTTGAGGATGGCGCCCAGCAGGTTCTTGGCGGCGATACCGTCACGCGCACCCAGCGCGGTACGGCAACGGGCACGGCCTTCGCCCAGAGGCATTGGCGCGCGACGCTCGCGATCACCACGATCAGGACGGTCACCGGAACGCTCAGGACGGTCGCCACGCGGTGCGTTGTTCGGCACCAGTGGACGTTCCTTCTCGATCGCTGCCAGGTTCAGCGCCTGACCGTTGGTAGCCTTGCGCAGCAGGGCTGCAGCCAGTGCACGCGGAGTGCAACCGATGTCAGCGGTCAGACGATCCAGCAGCTCACCGTGAGTCGATTCGGCATCAGCGACCAGCGGCGACAGGCTGTTGGTCAGTTTCTTGATGCGTGCATCGAGAACGGCTTGAGCGTCCGGCAGGCGAACTTCAGCCACCTTCTGACCGGTGACACGCTCGATCACTTGCAGCATGCGGCGCTCACGTGGAGTCACCAGCAGCAGCGCACGACCTTCGCGACCGGCACGGCCGGTACGGCCGATACGGTGCACGTAGGATTCCGGGTCGTACGGCATGTCCACGTTGAACACGTGAGTGATGCGCGGAACGTCCAGACCACGAGCAGCTACGTCGGTCGCGACAACGATGTCCAGACGGCCATCTTTCAGCGAGTCGATGACGCGCTCACGCTGGTTCTGGGCGATGTCACCGTTCAGCGCCGCGGCTTTGTAGCCTTTGGCGTCGAGGGCGCTGGCCAGATCCAGGGTCGCTTGCTTGGTGCGTACGAACATGATCAGAGCGTCGAAATCTTCCACTTCCAGCAAGCTGAGAACGGCCGAAGTCTTCTGGTCAGCGTGAACCAACAGGTGAGCCTGTTCGATCGCGGTAACGGTCTGGGTCTTGCTCTGGATCTTCACGTGCTTCGGATCGCGCAGGTGACGCTCGGCGATGGCACGGATCGACTGCGGCAGGGTCGCCGAGAACAATACGGTCTGACGGGTTTCCGGCATGGCCTTGAAGATCACTTCCAGGTCGTCCATGAAACCGAGTTTGAGCATTTCGTCTGCTTCGTCCAGAACCAGGTGGTTCACGGTAGCGAGGACTTTTTCGTCGCGACGCAGGTGGTCGCACAGACGGCCCGGTGTGGCGACAACGATCTGTGCGCCATTACGGATTGCTTTCAATTGTGGGCCCATCGGCGCGCCGCCGTAGACAGCCACAACAGTTACGCCCGGCATTTGCTTGGCGTAGGTTTCGAAAGCGGTTGCAACTTGTAGCGCCAACTCACGAGTTGGGGCCAGGATCAGAGCTTGCGGCTCGCGCTTGGACGGATCAATGCGGTGCAGGATAGGCAGGGCAAAGGCAGCGGTTTTACCGGTACCGGTTTGCGCCTGACCAATCATATCGTGACCGGCGAGGATGATCGGGATCGACTGCTGCTGAATGGCCGAAGGCTCTTCATAGCCGGTAGCGACTACTGCAGCGACAATATTAGGATGAAGTTCAAGAGCGGCGAAGCCGCCGATTTCCTGGGTCATGGGTCTGCCTCTAAGTGCATCCGCAAAGACCCATGCTCCAAAGCTGCACATGCCGTGTTGAGACTCAAGAGTCGCCCTGGCAGCTTTGTCGGCGGGGATTTGCGAAAACGTATGAATGAAAAAGAATCGTCAAGGAAGAGCCCGCAGTGCGGACGTGCAGCCGAAGCTGACTTCGGGGAATTGCGCTACCTAAACGCGGCCCGGTTAAAGGCCGGCGCGCACTATACCGGAATTTGCCCAAAAAGGGAGCTTTTTTTATTGCCTGAATCCGTGTGTCACCGCCGTGTAACGGGGTTTTGCGGATAATCGGGCGAAGGTCTATTTTTCAAGGGCCCGGCCCTGCGGGCGATGACGCTTAAACGATTCACCGAGCTGCGACATACCGTCGCTGTACCCGCCCTTCCCGTCCGAGGATTTAGCCATGAATCAGCCCTGCGCCGGCCGCGTCAGCCGTGAACGTCGTGGTCATGTCCACCTGATCGGCCTGGATCGAGCCGCCAAACGCAACGCCTTCGACCTCGACCTGCTCAACGAACTGAGCCTGGCCTACGGCGAGTTCGAGGCCGACAACGAAGCACGGGTTGCCGTGGTGTTCGGTCACGGCGAGCACTTCACCGCCGGCCTGGATCTGGTCAACGCCAGTGCCGCACTGGCCGAAGGCTGGCAGGTTCCGACCGGCGGTTGCGACCCGTGGGGTGTTTTCGTCGGACCACGGGTCAGCAAACCGGTGATTGTCGCCGCGCAGGGTTATTGCCTGACCATCGGCATCGAGCTGATGCTGGCGGCGGACATCAACCTCTGCGCGAGCAATACCCGCTTCGCGCAAATGGAAGTGCAGCGTGGGATTTTTCCTTTTGGTGGCGCGACGTTACGTTTTCATCAGGTCGCCGGCTGGGGCAATGCCATGCGCTGGCTGCTGACCGGCGATGAGTTCGATGCCCACGATGCGCTGCGCCTGGGATTGGTGCAGGAAGTGATGGCCAGCGAAGACTTGTTGCCGCGAGCGATTGAACTGGCCGAACGGATTGCCCGGCAGGCACCGCTGGGGGTGCAGGCGACGTTGATGTCGGCACGGCAGGCGCGCTATGAAGGTGAGACAGCGGCGGCGCAAGGGTTGCCGGCGCTGGTGAAGAAGTTGCTGGCCAGTGAAGATGCCAAAGAGGGAGTACGGTCGCTGGTGGAGCGGCGACACGGCATCTTCAAAGGAATATGAATCTGTGGTGGTCTTGAGGCCCCTTCGCGAGCAAGCTCACTCCCACAGTGACCAGGTCGTTCACGGATTTTGTGACCGACGCTAACCCTGTGGGAGCGAGCTTGCTCGCGAAGGGGCCATCACTGACAACTCAGGTCGCCGGGCGAATCGCATTGATCAACGACTGCAACGAATACCCCAACCGCGGCGCCAGGGCTGCAGCCCGCGCAGTCAGCGCCTGCATGTCCAGCGCCTGATCGAGGTCCGCCGGCACAATCAGAATCACATTGCCCTCCTTCACCGGCAGTTCCCAGTAATGCCGGTGATAGAGCCCGCGCAACAGCGCGGCGCCCAACGGTTTGCCGTCATCGGTGGCCCACTGGTTGATCACCAGCCAGCCGCCCGGATTCAGGCGTTTCTGACAGTCACCGAGGAAACTCCAGGCCAGATGCCCGACGCCAGGACCGACATCGGTATACAGATCGACGAAAATCAGATCTGCTGGCTCGGCCGTCGGTAACAACTCCAGCGCATCGCCAACACGAATGTACAGCCGCGGATCGTCGTCCAGCCCGAGGTATTCGATCGCCAGACGCGGTACGTCCGGGCGCAGTTCGATGGCTTCGACGTCCTCCAGCGGCAGGAACTTGAGGCAGGCCTGGGTCAGCGTGCCGGCACCGAGGCCGAGGAACAGCGCGCTCTCCGGTTGCTCGTGGCACAGCGCGCCAATCAGCATCGCCCGGGTGTAGTCGTATTCCAGCCAGCTCGGATCGGCGGTAAACACGCAGCTTTGCTCGATGGCATCACCGAACTCCAGAAAGCGGTAATCAGCCACTTCCAGCACGCGAATCACGCCGAACTCATCCTGTACTTCGGCGAGCAGATGCTCGACGCGCTCCTCAGTCATTTCGTCTCCTGATGGTCACCGGGCGCGGTGACGCGATGGCACCGCTATGGTGCCGTGGCAAAGCGGCGATTGTCGGCGATGGGGCGGGAACAGGTCACGCACTAATTTGCTGATACCATGCCCTTCCGTGCGTAGAAAACTCGAGACCGTGATGAGCCAACCGTGGAGCCCTGACAGCTGGCGTGCCCTGCCGATCCAGCAACAACCCCAATACCCCGACGCCGCGCATCTGCGT
>NZ_QAIU01000357.1:0-1978 GCF_003061205.1 Pseudomonas sp. HMWF006 | reverse complement strand
TGTACAGGGTGCGTTCTGGCGTAGAGAACGCGGTGTCGATTTCCAGCACCGCCACGGCGCTGCGGGTGCCCGGGCTCTGGTCGCGGCGCTGGCCGGTGGCCCAGGCTTTGACGCCGGACAATTTACGGCGCAGCGGCTCGATCTTGCGAATGCCGCAGCATTCGCCATGGCCGTCCTTGTAGAAACTGAACAGGCCTTTTTCCTTCACGAACGGTTCCAGTTTCGTGTAGTCCGGCGACACCAGTTCGATGTCGATCTTGTAGTGCTCGCGCACCTGATCAATGAACCGGTAGGTTTCCGGGTGCAGGCGGCCGGTGTCGAGACTGAACACCTTGACGTTCTTGTTGAGCTTCCAGGCCATGTCCACCAGCACCACATCCTCGGCGCCGCTGAAAGATATCCACAGCTCGTCGCCGAACTCGGCAAACGCGAGTTTCAAGATGTCCTGCGCGGATTTGTTGGCATAGGTCGTGGCGAGTTCCACGACGTCGAACGTTGGGCTCATCAGGGCGGCTTCCTACAGGTCGGTGGCGCTGGGCGCTCTATATGGCGGCGATGTTAACAAAAAGCGGCGGGGTACGGGGTGGTCGCTGCGTTGCGCCGTGGCGGGGGAGTCGCTAGAGTTCGGGCTCGCTCGATTCAATAATCAATACAAACGGGAGTGTCTTGTGGAAATTGCTTGCCTGGATCTTGAAGGGGTACTGGTACCGGAAATCTGGATCGCCTTTGCCGAAAAAACCGGAATCGACTCCCTCAAGGCCACCACCCGGGACATTCCCGATTACGACGTGCTGATGAAACAGCGTCTGCGCATCCTCGACGAGCACGGTCTGAAGCTTTCGGATATTCAGGAAGTGATTGCCACGCTCAAGCCGCTGGACGGCGCGGTGGAGTTCGTCGACTGGCTGCGCGAGCGCTTTCAGGTGGTGATTCTCTCGGACACCTTCTACGAATTCTCCCAGCCGCTGATGCGACAACTGGGCTTCCCGACCTTGCTTTGCCATCGTCTGATCACTGACGACAGCGGGCGGGTGACCAGCTATCAACTGCGTCAGAAAGATCCCAAGCGTCAGTCGGTGCTGTCGTTCAAGAGCCTGTACTACCGGGTGATTGCGGCGGGGGATTCGTATAACGACACGAGCATGCTGGGTGAGGCGGACGCCGGGATTCTGTTCCACGCGCCGGACAACGTGATCCGGGAGTTCCCGCAGTTCCCGGCGGTGCATACGTTTGCCGAGTTGAAGCAGGAATTCCTCAAAGCTTCTAACCGAGAGTTGAGTTTGTAGTCGTCTGAAAAGACGCCATCGCGAGCAGGCTCACTCCTACAAGGGAACGCATTCCAAATGCAGGAGTGAGCCTGCTCGCGATTGCTTTTAGAGGTTTTGCAGGGTTTCCAGGAGGATCTTCACTTTGGTTATCGACTCCTGATACTCCGCCTGCCAGTCCGAATCAGCCACGATCCCGCCGCCGCCCCAGCAACATATCTGCCCATCCTTGACCAGCAGACTGCGAATGGCGATGGAGCTGTCCATCTCGCCACGCACGTCCAGATACAACAGCGACCCGCAATACAATCCACGCCGTGTCGGTTCCAGTTCGTCGATGATCTGCATTGCACGAATCTTTGGTGCGCCGGTGATCGAGCCGCCGGGAAAGCTGCCGGCGATCAGGTCCAGAGCGTCGCGATCCTGCGCCAGTTCACCGGTCACGCTGCTGACCAGGTGATGCACGTTGGGATAGCTTTCCAGGCTGAACAGCTCCGGCACCCGCACCGAGCCGATGCGGCAGGTGCGGCCGAGGTCGTTGCGCAGCAGGTCGACGATCATCAGGTTCTCGGCGCGATCCTTGGGGCTGGCCAGCAGTGCGGCGGCATTGGCCGCGTCTTCGGCGGGCGTCAGACCACGGGGGCGGGTGCCTTTGATCGGGCGGGTTTCGACCTGGCGCTGGCTGACTTTGACGAAACGCTCCGGCGACAGGC
>NZ_QAIU01000356.1:0-2060 GCF_003061205.1 Pseudomonas sp. HMWF006 | reverse complement strand
GGGCAAAGCCCCAGCCGCCGTTAGGTAGCTGACCGAAGGTCAGGTTCTGCAAGTGGTGCTGGATATAGCCCGAAGCGGTTGTTTCTGCCATGGTTGCCTCAAACGCCCTAAGGTCTCGAAAGTCTTGTTCTCATCAGCAGGGGAGCGAACCAGCTGACCGACTGAGTCAGCACGAACGCGCCGAATACTGCGATCGGCGCCAGTGGCTTCACACCTGCAAACACCAGTGCAAAGAGCACTGCCGTCAAAATCAGTTTGCCTGCCTCGCCGGCATAAAAAGACCGGACGATGGACTGGGCTGCTCGGGCGCCGGAAAACCGAAATGCCCTGTGAGCGAAATAAACATTGGGCAGCAAGGCTATCAGGCCTCCGCAAAGTCCCGAGTATCCGGCAACGACTCCATGCCATTGCCAGAGCGCCAAAGCGGCAATCAGCAAAACGACAAACTGAGCCATCAACACCGGAAAAACCGCCAGGCGATGGAACGGCAGGCGGTTTGGCTTGCGGGTTTCCATCACGATTGCTCTCCAATGGTCGGCTGCCGAAATTCAATAACTTGGCATAATTTGTGCCGACAAAATGCGCGCAGAGTATAGGGGCGGTTCTGCCCCTATTCAACTGTCAGGTAGTGATTTCCGACTGCGCGCTACATGAGGAAATGTTTCAGCGGATGTGTGCGAGCACACCTTGGAGCTCATCGAGAGAGTTATAACCGATGACCAGCTGACCCTTTCCCTTCTTTCCGTGGCGAATCTGCACCGCAGAGCCTAGGCGCTCGGCCAGACGCTGCTCGAGGCGGGCGATATCCGGGTCGGGTTTGGCCGCTTCCACCGGCTCCGGTTTACCACTCAGCCACTGGCGAACCAGTGCCTCGGTTTGGCGCACGGTCAGGCCGCGTGCGACAACATGTCGCGCCCCCTCGACCTGCTGATTGTCCGGCAGACCGAGCAATGCACGAGCGTGGCCCATCTCCAGGTCGCCGTGGGACAGCATGGTCTTGATCACTTCCGGCAGTGCAATAAGCCGCAACAGGTTAGCCACAGTGACGCGGGACTTACCCACAGCCTCGGCGACTTGCTGCTGAGTGAGCTGGAATTCCTGCTGCAGACGCTGCAGGGCGACCGCTTCTTCGATCGGGTTGAGGTCTTCACGCTGGATGTTTTCGATCAGCGCAATGGCGATCGCGGTTTCATCCGGCACATCGCGGACCATGGCCGGGATGGTTTCCTGCCCGGCCTGCTGGCTGGCACGCCAGCGGCGCTCACCGGCGATGATCTCAAAGCGGCCACCGCCAATCGGGCGCACCACGATCGGCTGCATGACGCCTTGTGCCTTGATCGACGACGCCAGTTCTTCCAGCGCCTGCGGGTCCATGTCCCGACGTGGCTGGTATTTGCCGCGCTGGAGCAAGTCCAGCGGCAAGTGTTGCAACTCACGGGTATCGGCCTGCGCCGCTTGTTCTTCCAGCGCGCTGACGGTCGGACCACTCAGCAGTGCATCCAGTCCACGTCCGAGACCTCGTTTCTTGACGGCCATGGGGATTCCTTAAGTTGGCTGGGCAGCGGCGATGCGTGAATTTTTGCGCTGACGACGAACCATCTCGCCGGCCAGGGCCAGGTAGGCCAGGGCGCCGCGCGATTGCTTGTCGTAGGCCAGCGCCGGCATGCCGTAGCTCGGCGCTTCGGCCAGGCGAATGTTGCGCGGGATCACCGTGTCGTAGAGCTGCTCGCCGAAGTGTTCCTTGAGCTGCGCCGACACATCGTTCATCAGGCTCAGGCGCGGGTCGTACATGGTCCGCAGCAGGCCCTCGACTTTCAGGTTCGGGTTCAGCAGTTCAGCGATGCGCTTGATGTTATCCACAAGGTCGCTCAAACCCTCGAGCGCAAAGTACTCGCACTGCATGGGGATAATCACCCCATCGGCGGCAACCAGTGCGTTCAGCGTGAGCATCGACAGCGACGGCGGACAGTCGATCAGAATGTAATCGTAGTTTTCGCGGATCGGCGCCAGCGCGCTGCGCAGACGGCTTTCCTTCATCTGCATTTCCAGCAGCACTACTT
>NZ_QAIU01000355.1:0-1023 GCF_003061205.1 Pseudomonas sp. HMWF006 | reverse complement strand
GGTCAGCCATGACTGCATCGCGTTCTACCTGTTGTCTCGCGAAGTGGCCAAACACTGCAAGGTAGTGCAAAGCGGCCAGGGCGCCGACGAGTTGTTCGCCGGTTATCACTGGTACCCGCAAGTGGACGGTGCGGCGGATCCGTACGCGGCCTATCGCGCGGCATTCTTCGACCGCAGCTACGACGACTACGCTGCCACCGTGCAGCCGAAATGGCTGACGGCCAATGACGCTGCCGGCGACTTCGTGAAGGAACATTTCGCCCAACCGGGCGCCGATGCCGCCGTGGACAAAGCCCTGCGCCTGGACAGCACGGTGATGCTGGTGGATGACCCGGTCAAACGTGTCGACAACATGACCATGGCCTGGGGCCTGGAAGCTCGCACGCCGTTTCTCGACTATCGCCTGGTCGAACTGTCGGCTCGTGTGCCTGGTCGCTTCAAGCTGCCTGACGGCGGCAAACAGGTGCTCAAAGAGGCGGCGCGACGGGTCATTCCGAGCGAAGTGATTGATCGCAAAAAAGGCTACTTCCCGGTGCCCGGCCTCAAGCATTTGCAAGGCGACACGCTGAACTGGGTGCGCGAACTGCTGCTCGATCCGAGTCAGGATCGCGGCCTGTTCAACCCGGCGATGCTCGACAAACTGCTGACCGATCCGCAAGGCCAACTGACCCCGTTACGCGGCTCGAAACTGTGGCAACTGGCGGCCTTGAACCTGTGGCTCAGTGAACAAGGAATCTGATTGATGAAACCCCACGCCACGGCTATCAGCCAACGCCTGCTGCGCGGTCAGACACCGTCGTATGAACGCTTGCAGGCGCGTCTGGCCGAAGACGGCAGCGAACTCGGCGCCGACCCTATCGCCGTGCATTGCGGTTGGGGCCGGCTGCTGATCGGCCACACCTTTCCTGACCCGGCGACGCTGGCGCAGGAATTGCTCAACGAGCAACCCGGCGAGCGCGACATCGCGCTGTACGTCGCCGCGCCGCAGCAGATTCTCGGTCTTGAACCGACCCAGTTGTTTCT
>NZ_QAIU01000354.1:0-10907 GCF_003061205.1 Pseudomonas sp. HMWF006 | reverse complement strand
GCCGTACACCCTGACCGGCGACAGCGCGACCTACACCTGCGACGCCCTGATCATCGCCACCGGTGCCAGCGCTCGCTACCTGGGCCTGCCGTCGGAAGAGGCGTTCATGGGCAAAGGCGTTTCGGCTTGCGCGACCTGCGACGGCTTCTTCTACCGCAACAAGCCTGTTGCAGTGGTCGGCGGCGGCAACACCGCTGTTGAAGAAGCACTGTACCTGGCCAACATCGCCAGCACCGTGACCCTGATCCACCGTCGCGAAACCTTCCGCGCCGAAAAGATCCTGATCGACAAGCTCAACGCCCGTGTGGCCGAAGGCAAGATCATCCTCAAGTTGAACGCCAACCTCGACGAAGTGCTGGGCGACAACATGGGTGTGACCGGTGCGCGCCTGAAGAACAACGACGGCAGCTTCGACGAAATCAAGGTCGACGGCGTGTTCATTGCCATCGGCCACACCCCGAACACTTCGCTGTTCGAAGGCCAGTTGACCCTGAAAGACGGTTACCTGGTGGTGCAGGGCGGCCGCGATGGCAACGCTACTGCCACCAGCGTTGAAGGCATCTTCGCCGCCGGTGACGTGGCTGACCACGTTTACCGCCAGGCCATCACCTCGGCCGGCGCCGGCTGCATGGCGGCACTGGACACCGAGCGTTACCTGGACGGTCTGCAGAACGCTTCGTTCTAAATCGCAGGCACAAAAAAACCGGCTTCGGCCGGTTTTTTTATGCCCGTTATTTGTGGCACAACGCAGTTACATTGTAGGAATCAGCGGCGGGTCAGGGGTTGAGCGGTGAATTTGACGCCGGCCAGGCCGTGCTGGATCAACGCCCTGATATTGCCGTGATCACTGCCCTCAGGCGTCGCCAGCACCGAGCGGTAATGCTCGCCGAACGCCAGCAGCGCTTCTTCGTCACTCAGACCTTCCAGCAGCGCCAGACCCAGGGTCTTGCACGAGCCTTCGTTCTGCCCGGCGGCGTTTTCCACGCCGCCGTTGTTGAATGCTTGCGGCTGGTAGTCGTAACCGGCGGCGATGAAGGCCAGGGTGTCGGCAAAAACGTGTTCGCCGCTCTTGAGGCTGGCGCGCAGGGTATTCAAATCACTCATGGGTTTTTCCTTTGGCGAACGCCGCCTGTTGTTCGGCGTTGGCTTCTTGCTGGTATTGGGCTTTCCACTCGGCGTACGGCATGCCGTAAACCACTTCACGGGCGTCGTCGAGGCTGACCTCGATCTGGCGCTCGTCGGCTTCAGCCTTGTACCACTTGGACAGGCAATTGCGGCAGAACCCGGCGAGGTTCATCAGGTCGATGTTCTGCACGTCCTTGCGGCTGTCCAGGTGGGCGACCAGCCGGCGGAAGGCGGCGGCTTCGAGTTCGAGGCGTTGTTGCTCAGTCATGGGAATCTCTGCGAGACAGCTTTGAGCGGCAAGCTTCAAGCTGCAAGATTGGATCGGGGTCGGCCGTTAGCTTAACGCTTGCAGCTCGAAGCTTGAAGCTCAGCGGCTTGCCGCGAGGGTGATCGACACCGATTCGGCAAAGCGCAGCGCGTGCGGCTTGTCGACTTCGACTTCGGCGTACAGCACCGACGTGTTGCTCATCACCAGATCGAGCAATTCCTGGGTCAGGCGCTCCAGCAACGCAAAGCGGTTGCCTTCGACGTGGGCGATGATCGCCTTGGTGATCGTGCGGTAGTTCAGCGCGTGATCAATATCGTTGTCGCGTACCGCTTCCTGCGCGGCGTACAGGATGGTCAGGTTGATCAGCACATCCTGCTTGTTGAGGATCTCGTCCTCATTGATCCCGATAAAGGTGCGCAAGCGCAGATCCTTGACCCGGATGCGCGCCATTCCTGGTTGAAGTTGTGGCATTTACTTGCTCCGTCCAATCAATTGCAGGAACTCCTGGCGGGTGTTGCTCGAGTCGCGAAAGGCGCCGAGCATGACCGAGGTGTTCATGGTTGAATTCTGTTTTTCGACACCGCGCATCATCATGCACATGTGTCTGGCCTCGATGACCACGGCGACACCGGCGGCGTCGGTGACCTGTTGCACCGCATCGGCAATCTGCCGGGTGAGGTTTTCCTGAATCTGCAGGCGTCGGGCGAACATGTCTACCAGTCGCGCAATCTTCGACAGCCCCAGCACCTTGCCTGTCGGAATATAAGCCACATGGGCCTTGCCGATGAAGGGCAGCAGGTGATGTTCGCACAATGAGTACAACTCGATGTCAGCGACGATGATCATCTCGTCGGTGTCCGAGGCAAACAGTGCGCCGTTGACGATCTCGTCGACGCTCTGCCCATAGCCGTGACACAGGTATTGCATGGCCTTGGCCGCACGCACCGGTGTGTCGAGCAATCCTTCGCGGTCGGGATCTTCACCGAGGCCAATCAGGATGTCGCGGTAGTGCTCGGGCAGGGAGCGGGTCATGGATCATCCTCGCAGCAAGGCTTACTTGACGTGCCTTCCGCCGTTGACGGTCAGGGTTGTGCCGGTGACATAAGGGTTGTCGAGCAGATAGCGCAGGCTCTGGTAGATCACTTCGCTGCCGGGCTCGATGCCCAGCGCGGATTTCGCCAGTGCCTTGGCACGGTACGCCGCATCGTCGTCGGGATTGAACAATAGCAGGGCCGGAGCGATACCGTTGACCTTGATCGCCGGCGCATAACGCGCGGCGAACGACAGCGTCAGGCTGTCGAGCCCGGCTTTGCTCGCGCAATAGCCGATGTGCTTGCTGCTGCCCTTGCGGGTGACGTCGTCACTGATGTGGATGATGTCCGCTGGCGTCGATTGCTTGAGCAGGTCGGCGCAGTGCAGATTGATCAGATACGGCGCAAGCATGTGCACGTTAATCATCCGCACGAAGGCTTCGGCTTCGTGGTCCGGGGTTTCCGCCCGCCATTCGGAGGCGTTGTGGACAATGGCGCGCAGACGGTCGGTGTGGGTTTTCAGTGCCTGGATGAAGGCGAGAATGCTGGCTTCGCTGGAAAAGTCCGCAAACACTGCGACGGCGCCCAGATCCCGCAATGCCTGCACCCCCGGACGTTCAGTGCGATAGGTGAAGATGACGCAGTGGCCGTCTTCAAGCAAACGTTGCGCGCAGTGCAAACCGACACGCTGGCCGGCACCGGTGATGAGAATCGGGGCGGAGGTTGAGGTCATGAACGGCTCACGTCGCAGTCAGAGCAAAAACTATAACAGCGACGTGCCTTGTACTCCTATTGCAGGACGAGCTTTGTGGCTTGAGTGAGAGCGGGGAGTCAACGGTTTTCAGATACCGGTTCCACCGGCAGTCGGCGTGCCGGAATGCTATTCAGCCAGCCGGCCAGCAACCGCGTCGACAGCGGAATGAAGAAGTAAACCATCAATGGCGTCAGGCACGCCGTGCTGATCAATACGCGCGGCAGCAGGCCCATTGGCGCCAGCGCAGGGCCCAGCACGAAATTGAACAGCAATGACACGGGAAAGAATGCCAGCCAGATGGCGACAGCCTGCTTCCAGCGCGGCGGACGCTGGCCGGCGGCGCCGAACCAGCCTTCGATGCCGCTGACCCGGTGTTCTTTCGGGTGGGCAAACAGATCGCTGCCGCGTTCCAGCCAGGCGGTGCGCGACGCCGAGTGCTCCCATGCATGCAGGGTCTGCTCGTCGACAAAGCGGAAAATGATCTGGAATTCGTTGTCGCCGGGTGGGGGCGCCAATACACCGGAGCCGAGGTAACCGGGAAAGTCGGTCGCCAGTTGTTCGCCTTCACGAAGCCAGGCGATCAGGTCCTGATAGCGACCATCAGCAACGCGACGCGCGACCATCAGCGTAACGGGGGAAGTAGACATTATGTATCTCCGTATTTCGAATGCGTCACTCCGGGTAGGAATTTCGCCTGACGCAGGCCGGGGTAGAGGCCTGCGTTTTGCAACAAGCAAGGATTATTCCTGAATTTAGCGATTTAACCAGCGACTTTCGTCGCAGATCGACACTTGAACGCAATCAGGTGTGCGGGGTTAGAATAGGATCCAATTTAATAGTATGGACGTAGATGCAGAATGCCTGTCATGACGGACCTTAGCCCTGTTTCCCAGGCATCTGTTGCGCTTGAGCGCGAAGACCTGTTTCCCATACGTGAGGTCTCGCGCCTGACGGGCGTCAACCCGGTGACCCTGCGTGCCTGGGAACGGCGCTATGGTCTGATTCAGCCCACGCGCACCGAAAGTGGGCATCGGCTGTATTCGATGACCGATATCGAGCGTGTTCGCAACATTGTCGAATGGATCGACCGCGGGGTGGCCGTCAGCAAAATCGGCAAGATCCTCGCCAAGACCGAGCCCTTGAAAGCGCTGGCGCACATTATTCCCGATGATCTGGTCCAGGCCGACTACCAGCAATGGCAGCACCAGTTGCAGAGTGCCGTGAGTGCGTTCGACGACATCGAGCTGGATCGGGTCTATGGGCAGATCTTTTCCTCGTACGCGTTGCCGGTGGTGTTCCAGGACATTCTGATGCCGCTGTGGCGGCAACTGTTGCAGCGTCAGGAAGCGTTCGGGCAAACCAGCGAGTGGCTGTTTCTGGATGGCTATCTGCGCTCACGGGTGTTGCAGCGAATCATCGTGTTGCGTGGCTCACAACCGCGCAAGATCATCGTCAGTGCCTTGGCCGGTCAGTGTCGTGAACTCGAGTTGCTGGTGGCCGCGCTGTTTCTCAGCAGCAGTGAATCCGGTGTGCGGGTATTGACCACCGGCCAGCCGTTCGACGAATTGACCCTGGTCTGCGAGAAAATCAAACCGCAGGTTCTGGTGCTGTTTTCCAATCACGCGCCGGGTGCCGAATTGCCAAGGCGTTTGAACCGCCTGGCATTGAGTCTCGATTGTCAGTTACTGCTGGCGGGGGATGCGTCGGATCTGGCGCAGGACAGTCTGGCGGGCAGCTCGATCGGCTGTATTGGCAACGAAGGGGCAACCATGCGGCAGCGTCTGAACCAGTTTCTCTCGGGGACACTCGATACCTGAAATCAGGTGTGCAGGGCGGGGTGGGTCAAACGATGTTGTTGCAGGATGAACTGGCGCAGACGCTCGGTTTCATCGGCATCGGTCTGACTCAGTTCGTAGGCGTAGAAACCGTGCTCGGTTTCACGCTCGAAGTTGCCACGCAATGAAATCCGCTCATACCCCGAGGGGCTGAACCACAGGGCGAAATGCTTGGGCGGTTTGGTCTTGTTGCGCATCTCCAGCAGCACGCCTTTGTGCGAAACCTCATGCACCCACATCGTTCCCGGCTGGCCTTTGGCGTTTTCCAGAGCCACCGGTTCTTCCAGCGTCAGGCGCCACGGGCGCACCATCGGTCCGTCTTCGTAAATGCTCGGCACACCCAGACGCAGATGCAGCGCGTGAAACTCGTCTTCGACCAGATGCAACGGGAAGGTCATCTGTTGGTTTTCGAAGTTGGCCTGAATGGTGACTTGCTCATGAGCGGCCAGGCGCGTGAGCAAATCACGAATTTGCGAACCACCATTGACCAGCAGGCTCGACGTTGCATCCCGCACATTGAGTTGCGGGTTGTGCTGCATGGTCTGGATGAAATCCAGCTCATCCTGGGTCAGGAGGGCGTCGCGCTGCATGGTTAGCTCGAAGGGAATAGTTACAAAGTCATTGGTGATTGTAGTTAATGACCATTAGTTCGCAGTTTTGTTTGCGCCGTTCGTCGCTTTCACCGCTGCCAGTTCGGTTTGCAGAGCGGCGACCTGGGCCTCCAATTGTGCAACACGCTGTTGCGCCTTGACCTGCACCGTCACGTCTTTTTGCACGCCGACGAAATAGGTCTGCCCGTCATCGGCGTTTTTCACCGTCGACAGTGACAGTTCATTCCAGAATGGCGTGCCGTCCTTGCGATAGTTGCGCAGGATCTCGCGGCACGCTCCACCGTTGCGCAGGGCGTCGCGAATCAGCGCCAGGTTTTCCTGGTCACGGTCTCCAGACTGCAGGAAGCGGCAGTCCTGATAGAGAATTTCCTCGCTGGTGTAGCCGGTCAGGCGCTCAAAAGCGGGGTTCACATAAATCAGGATATTGTCCTGCTCACCTTCCTTTTCGGCGACCACGATTCCGTCATTCGATGCGTTGATCACCATTTGCAGCAGACTGGCGTTGATCATCTTTGAATCCTTTCAGAGTTATCAGTGGGCAGGCATTCTAGAAGATCGGTAGAGGCTGTCTATAGGCCATCAGCTCCTATTGAGAGCCAATCGTAACTTCGGCGTCCAGACTGTTACTATCGCCGCTCTTTTTTTCAGTTTCAGGATCAGATTGATGAAAGTCGCCATCCTCTCCGGTTCGGTCTATGGCACCGCCGAAGAAGTCGCCCGCCACGCTCAGAACTTGCTGAAAGAAGCCGGTTTTGAAACCTTCTACAACGCCCGCGCCAGTCTGGCCGATATCCAGGCGTTCGGCCCGCAAGCGTTTCTTGCCGTGACCTCGACCACCGGCATGGGCGAGTTGCCAGACAACCTGCAACCGCTGTACTCGATGATTCGCGATCAATTGCCCGCCGCGTGGCGTGGTTTGCCGGGCGCGGTGATCGCCTTGGGCGACGCCAGTTATGGCGACACGTTCTGCGGCGGCGGTGAGCAAATACGTGAGTTGTTTGCCGAATTGGGCGTGCGTGAAGTGCAAGACATGCTGCGCATCGACGCCAGCGAAAGCGTCACCCCGGAAACCGACTCAGAGCCCTGGCTGGCGGAGTTGATCGCTGCACTCAAGGGTTGATCCCGCGCTCGCGCAACAGCGCCAGCCATGCCTGAGCCGCTTTTGACAGATAAGCCCCCTGGCGCCAGATGAACGCGATGTCCCAGCGCAGATAATCCGGCGCCCGCAAGGTCAGGCGCACCACGCCTGGCCGCACCAGACCGCGCGCCACCACGCTGGGCAACAGCACCACGCCTTGTCCGGCGGCCACCAGTGCGGCGAGAAAATCCGCCTGACCGCTGCGGCCTCCTTCTTTCGGGGTAAAGCCCATTTGCTGGCAGGCCTGCAGTAAACGGTCGTTGAGCACGAAGCTGCGCTGGTACAGCAGGAAGGGCGTATCGGCCAATTCTTCCAGGCCAATCTCGCCGCGTGCAGCCAATGGGTGATCAGCGGGCAGCAAGGCGTCCAGTCGCTCATCACAAAAAGGCTGACAGTCGAACTGTGGGTCCTTGGGCAACAGACTGCCGCCCAGTTCCAGTTCACCGTTCAACACCGCTTGCTCGATATGGCGGCTACCGCCTTCAAGCAACTGAATACTGATGTTCGGATAACGCCGCCGGTATTCGGCAAACACCCCGGCAAACAGCGCATCGCTGCCCAATAGCGGCAAGCCCAGGCGCAACTCGCCGCGCGCCAGATGGCTGAGATCATCCAGTTCGTTCAGCAGTTCATTGCGCAAACGCAACATGCCTTCGGCCCGTTGCAGCACCACGCTGCCAGCGGCTGTCAGGCGCAGGTGCGAACCGAGCCGTTCGAGCAGCGGAGTGCCAAGGCTCTGTTCCAGTTGGGCCACCTGCTTGCTCACCGCTGACTGGCTGATGTGCAAGGTTTTTGCGGCTTGGGTAAAACCGCCCTGGTGCATGACTTCGACGAAGCTGCGCAGTTGTTTGAATTCCATAGCTGTGATTCCAAGGTGGAATGGCTGCAAGTCTAACAATTCGCTTTTGGGATGCCAGGCCGGTTCGTAAAATAACGGCCTGTCAGGAGCAAAAGCATGAATACCGTCGCCCTCAAACACCTTTTCCGTCTGCTCGCCGAACTCGCCGTGTTGCTGAGTCTTTATCTGCTCGGTTGCCAGTTGGCCGCGTGGCTGGCGTGGCCGATTCCCGGTGGCGTCATCGGCATGGCCCTGTTGCTGCTGGCGTTCGCCTGCGGCTGGGTGAAACCGGCGGCGCTGCAATTGGGCGCCGGATTGCTGATGGCGGAAATGCTGTTGTTCTTTATTCCGGCGTTGATGAGCCTGCTCGATTACGGCGCGCTGCTGCGCCATGACGGCTGGCGCATCCTGTTGGTGATCGCCGCCAGTACCTTGATGGTGATGCTGGTCACCGCGTTCACCGTGGAACTGGCCGTGCGCATGAGGCGTTCCCATGAAGCTTGAATGGATGCCGATGTTCTGGCTCGTCTTCACTCTGTTGGCGTACCTGTTCAGCCGCTGGATTTATCGACGCACCGGACGCTACGTGCTGTCGCCGCTGATTCTGGTGCCGGGGTTGTTGCTGGCGCTTGCGGTGCCGCTGCACACCGCGTATGCCGAATATGCGAGCAACACCCATTGGCTGATGCTTGTACTGGGGCCGGTGACTGTGGCCTTCGCCGTGCCGATCTGGCAGCAACGGCGATTGTTGATGCGGCATTGGTCGGCGTTGCTGCTCGGCATGGTCGCCGGCAGTGCGGCGTCGATCGCCACCTCGTTCGGTCTGGCCAGGGCGCTGGCGCTGGACAGTTCGGTGACCCTGTCGCTGGTGCCTCGTTCGATCACCACGCCATTCGCCATGCCACTGGCGCAGGATCTCGGTGGCGTGCCGGAACTGACGGCGGTGTTCGTGATGTTTACGGGCGTGTTCGGCGCCATGCTCGGCGGCGTTCTGTTGAAGTGGTTGCCGTTGCGCAGTGCGCTCGCACGCGGCGCCTTGTTCGGTGTCGGCGCCCACGGTGCCGGGGTCAGCCGGGCGCACGAAGTCGGCGGTGAAGAAGGTTCTGTCGCCGGGCTGGTGATGGTGCTTACCGGGCTGCTGAATCTGTTTGCCGCGCCTTTGCTGGCGTCGTTGCTTTGACATGGATCCAAGGTGTTTGCATGGCTGACCCGCTCAGTCATCAAGCTGGCTGGCAATGCAACTACACGATCCTTTGCGCCTGACTAGACTGCTGACACGTGCAGAACAATAAGAACGCAGAGGTGCATACAGTGAGCGTAGCCCCCGTCCAATCGTCCCTTAATGTCAAAGACCAGGTCAGTGCTGCCGAGTGGCAGACCCGTGTCGATCTCGCCGCCTGTTATCGTCTGGTCGCGCTGCATGGCTGGGATGATCTGATCTTCACCCATATTTCCGCCAAGGTCCCGGGCACCGAAGATTTCCTGATCAATCCGTTCGGCCTGATGTTTCACGAGATCACTGCCTCAAGCCTGGTGAAAGTCGACCAGGCCGGCAACAAACTCATGGACAGTCCCTACGAAATCAACCCGGCCGGCTACACGATCCACAGCGCCGTGCACGAAGTGCGGCACGATGTGGTTTGCGTGCTGCATACGCACACCGCCTCCGGTGTTGCGGTGTCGGCGCAAAAGCAGGGCGTGTTGCCGATCAGTCAGCAGTCGCTGTTTGTTCTCTCGAGCCTGGCGTATCACGCTTATGAAGGTGTCGCGCTGAATCACGAAGAGAAGGCGCGGTTGCAGGCCGACCTCGGCGAAAGCAATTTCCTGATGTTGCATAACCACGGTCTGCTGACCTGCGGTGGCACCATCGCCGATACCTTTCTGATGATGTTCACCTTCCAGCGCGCCTGCGACATTCAGGTCATGGCGCAGACCGGCGGGGCGCAACTGATCGCCATCGAACCGCAGATTCTGGCGGGCGCCAAAGCGATGATCGCCGGCGTCACCAAAAGCGCTCAAGGCATGGGTGGCGCGCTGGCCTGGCCGGCGCTGCTACGCAAACTCGATAAACAAGACCCCGGATATAAACTCTAATGCCTCTTGCCGAGATTCCTCTGTGTGTCTGGCGTAAACGCAGCCAGACGTTTGTCTTTCGTGGGCATTCGATCCGCTACTGGGTGGCGGGGCAGGGTGAACCGCTGCTGTTGATCCACGGCTTTCCGACCGCCAGTTGGGATTGGCATTACCTGTGGCAGCCATTGGCTCAGCGATATCGGGTAATTGCCTGTGACATGCTCGGTTTCGGCGATTCGGCCAAACCCCTGAATCACACCTACAGCCTGTTGGAGCAGGCCGATCTGCAGCAGGCCTTGCTCGTGCATTTGCAGGTCGAGCAACCGGTGCATGTGCTGGCACACGATTACGGCGACAGCGTCGCTCAAGAACTGCTCGCCCGTCATGGCGAAGGCACGTTCGAGATGGCCAGT
The DNA here is from genome assembly GCF_003061205.1 of Pseudomonas sp. HMWF006. Taxonomy (NCBI): domain Bacteria; kingdom Pseudomonadati; phylum Pseudomonadota; class Gammaproteobacteria; order Pseudomonadales; family Pseudomonadaceae; genus Pseudomonas; species Pseudomonas sp. HMWF006. The sequence continues at coordinate 821 of NZ_QAIU01000354.1, read as the reverse complement.
TGTGTATTTCTCAACGGCGGCCTGTTTCCGGAAACCCATCGCCCGGTGCTGATGCAGAAGCTACTGCTCAGCCCGCTGGGCTGGATGATCGGGCGCGCGTTCACCCGCGACGCACTGGTGAAAAGCTTCCGCCAGATCTTCGGTCCGCAGACCGCTCCGAGTGAAAGTGAGCTGGACGATTTCTGGAGTCTGATCGACAGCAATCACGGGCCATGGATCATGCACAAGCTGATCGGCTACATTCCCGAACGTCGCATGCAACGTGATCGCTGGGTCGCTGCGATGCAACGTGGTGAAGTGCCGATGCGGGTGATTGATGGCGAGTTCGATCCGATCTCCGGTGCGCACATGGTCGAGCGTTACCGCGTACTGATTCCGGACGCCGACACGGTGTTGCTGCCAGGCATCGGCCACTATCCGCAGACCGAAGCGCCGGTGCAGGTGCTCAAGCACTATCTGGCGTTCCGTGATCGCCTGGTGTTGCCGCCGCGCAAGGTGGCGTGTTCATGAAATCTCCGTTCGCTTGAGCGAACGGTTGTGGCGAGGGAGCTTGCCGCACGGTCCCGCTCGGCTGCGCCACGCCCCAGCGGAAGCAAGCGCCTTCGCCACAGGGTGTCTCATCCTTTTCACTATCCCCCAACCTTATCGCGCACCATTCAGCCTCAGCCGTGTTCATTGTGACCCGAAGCCCCGTGCCTGACACTCGGGATCAATGTCCCATTGGCCTGCTGGAGTTGCCCCGATGAATGAGTCTGTGCGTTTCGAAGATAAAGTCGTGATCGTCACCGGAGCCGGTGGTGGCCTCGGACGGGCTCACGCGC
>NZ_QAIU01000353.1:5769-12966 GCF_003061205.1 Pseudomonas sp. HMWF006 | reverse complement strand
GTTTCAACAATTCGAAAGCCCAGCTGCGTGTGAGTGGATAAACGTCGCCCGTGGCACCGCGTGCATGTTCGGGGATATCTGCGGTTTCGATGAACAATTCCATTTCAAAACCGTTGCCCAGGCCTTCGACACCGTCGAACGGGTCCGACATGCCTTCGGTAGCGAGGATGATCGAATCGGCTCGACGCACCACACGATACGCCTGACGGGTCGATGGCCAGTCCGGGCCGCCCATCAAACTCGGGCTGATCGCGTAGCCCAGAACATCGCTTTCACTGACGCCGACGCTGTTCCAGTGCCGGTCCAGGCATTTCTGACTGGCCTCTCGCAGGGCCAGGTTGGCCTTTTCTGCCTCGCTCAGGTCGTCATAAGAGAAGGTTTCGTAGAGTTCCTCTGTATGTTCCAGTGCTGGAGCAGATTCAGTGACCGGTGTTTTCCGTGAAGCGAAGAGTTTTTTAAAAAATTGCACAGGCGTTCCTTGCGTCATCGTGATGATTTTGCCGCATGGCAGGATCCGGCAGATTCTCGCATCGGATCACATGGATTGGCCAATTGCCTGTAATCAGTCGGTAGGCGGAATTCGCCACAAAGACTCCAAAACCCTCGGGCGCGATGTTGCTTGAAGCGCGTGGCGCAGAGAATTTGTCCGGCAGCGCTTCCATCCGTCGCCCGCGCTGAACCTCGGTGATCTCGCGTCTTTCTACCAAGGGAGTCCTTCACGAGAACACGTTTATGTTCAATCAGCAAAAACAGGCATCCCTCGCGGCATGGCGCAAACTGGCGACACAGGCGCAAATGCGCCTGGACCCGGAGCAGCAGTACGACGAGTTGCTCAAGGCAGCCGATGAAATGGAGGAGCAGGGCCTGATCACCAGTGCCGAGTGGCGGCAACTGGTGCGTGATGCCGGTAGCGTGTTCACTCGCAATACGCCGCGCACAGAGGGTTGAGCGCACACCTGCAGGGTCTGCGTTATTCGACAGACACAGTGAGTGGCCGCTCAGGTGACGCGGCCTTTTTTGTGGGCTGGCTGGTCTGTTCTGGACATTTGCAGCAGCTGCGCAAACGCCACTTTGTCGATCGGCCGGCTCATGAAGTAACCCTGCACTTCATTGCATTGATCCTTGCCGAGTATCGCCAGTTGTTCCTCGGTCTCGACGCCTTCGGCGGTCACCGTCAGGCCCATGGCTTTGCCCAGGCCGATGATGGCCTGCACCACTGCGCGATCGTTGGCACCGCTGCTGATCGAGGCAATGAAACGCTTGTCGATCTTGATTCCGTCGAACGGATAGGCGCGCAGATAGCCGAGGGATGAGTAGCCGGTGCCGAAATCGTCCATGTTCAGGCGCACGCCCAGTTCCTTGAGCGCATTCATGGTGGTCAACGCGCAGTCGGTGTCGTTGAGCATCACGTTTTCGGTGATCTCCAGTTCCAGGCGACTGGCCGGGAAGCGGGTTTCGACCAGTATTTCGCGGACATCCTCGACCACGTCGCTGACGGCAAACTGCGCCGGCGACAGGTTGACCGACAGCAGAATGTCCGGCGGCCAGGCCAGCGCGGTTTCGCAGGCTTCGCGTAAGACCCAGCGGCCAAGCGGGACGATCAGATCGGTCTGTTCCGCCAGGGCAATAAACACATCCGGTCCGAGCAACCCCTGAGTCGGGTGCTGCCAGCGCACCAGTGCCTCGACCGAGACGATCTGCTTGCCGTCGACCTTGTAGCGCGGCTGATAGTGCAGGACGAACTCGTTGTGTTTGAGCGCATGGCGCAGGTCATTTTCCATTTGCCGGCGGGTCTGGATCTGGTCGCTCATGTGCGCTTCGAAATAACACCAGGTGTTCTTGCCCTCGGACTTGGCCTGATACAGAGCGATGTCGGCGTAGCGGATCAGGTCGCCGGGCACGTATCCGTGGCGACGGCTGAGGGCGATGCCGATGCTGGCGCCGATGTGCAGCGGATGGTGCTCGAAGACCACCGGTTGATGCAGGCTGCCGATCAGGCGCGTGCAGAATTTGTCGATTTCAGCGTGGCTGTCCATGCCGTTGAGCACCACGATGAACTCGTCGCCACCGAGCCGGGCGACGATGTCATTGTCGCGGGTGCTTTCGCGCAGACGCGTGGCGACCTCTTGCAGCACGGCGTCGCCCGCCGGATGCCCGAGTGAATCGTTGATCGGCTTGAAGTTGTCGAGGTCGATCATCAGCAGCGACAGGGCCGGGGCGTGCTCCTTGAGCAGCAGCGCGTCATCCAGATAGCGCGCCAGTTTGTTGCGGTTGGGCAGGCCGGTCAGCGCATCGTGCAGGGACAGGTGCTGGATCTGCGCATGGGCGGCCACTTCGTCAGTGATGTCACTGGCGGTGCCGCGATACCCGACAACGGCGTGCTGGTCGAAGATCGGCCGTGCGGAAAGTCGGCAATGACGTTGCTCGCCGGAGTGATCGCGGTAGGTGCAACGCAGGTCGCTGGTATTGGTTTGCTCGGTCAGTGCCCGCAGCCACAGTTCCAGCGGAGTGGTGTCGCAGAACAGCAGTTGGCCGATATCCTGGCCTAGCCAAAAATCCTGCGGATAACCGGTCACTTCGCTGAACCGCGCCGATAGATAAGTCAGCGACAGCGCCCGGTCGACTTCCCAGATCCAGTCCGACGCGGCTTCCGCCACCGCCCGAAAACGTTCCTCACTGGCTTCCAGTCCGCGATTGGCGTTTTCAAGTGCGAGGTTCGATGCTTGCATCACGGCAAAGCTTTGGTCGACATATTGCGAGGAGCGCAACGCATGGCGAAAGAAATACGCGGTGAGCAGCATCAGCACCAGCATGGTCACGCCGAGGGGGGGCAACAATGACCACAACAAGCGCTGACCGGGTTGCTCCAGATCGGCGATCAGGCTGTAACCGGTGTTGTCCAGCGCCACCCTGGGCCGGTCCCGGGCCAGCGTTTCATCCGGGGCGAGGGTCAGATTGCTCAAGCCATAGCCGCTGCCGAGCGCGCGCAGTTTGGTCGGGGTGAGTTTGTCGACAAACACCAACACCGAGGTTTTCCGTGGATCGCCCAACGGCCGCGCATCATTGGGAATGATCGCCGCCGCCGACACCAGCGCCGGCCAGCCTTCGAACAACGAGTAAACGCTGACGGGAATGCTCAAGTCGCTCTGGCCCTGCACCTGTTCGACCAGCGTTGCGGCGGGGATTTGCAGAAATTCGGAGACGTCGCTGTCGAGCAATTGGCCGCGCACTACCGCATACCGGGTACGCTCGCGGTCGAGGACGAACACGCCGTCATAGCCGTCATTGGTGAACAGGGTTTTGCCGACGTTCTGCTCAGTGAACGCCCAGTTGATATCCACCGGGTTGCTCAGATGTTCATAGGCGGTGGTCCAGTTGGCGTAACTGGAGATGTAGTTCTTCGACGCGGTCATGCGGTTTTCCAGGGCGCGGGCCGAGTAAAACCGGGTTTTGCTGATTTCTTCGGTGTCGAGACGATTGGCGATGCCGAGCAAGGCAACGCTCGCGGCGATCACGCCGGCGACGAACAGCGCGCCGACAGCGATGGCCAGGCGCCGGGTCACGGCGTTTTGCCGGGGTGGAAGGGGCGCCGCATAACTGGAAATATCCATGTGCTCGTCCTTGATCCGCAGTCTTCTGAATCTAGAACAATGGCGCGCACGCAATGTTCCGACTCTTCTACGCACTGTCCTCAAAAGCGTAGTGAAGACGGCGCAATTTGCCTCTTCAACAGCGGCTTGCCGATCAGCGGCGATTCCCGAAAGCACAAGACTTCCCGCGTAAAAACCGGATAATGGCCGCCATTCGTTTAGCCGTATTCTGGTAATCCCGCATGGAAATCAAGGTCAATTTTCTCGACAACCTTCGACTTGAAGCCAAGTTCGACGACTTCACGGTGATCGCTGATCAGCCCATTCGCTATAAGGGCGATGGCTCGGCACCGGGGCCGTTCGACTACTTTCTGGCGTCGTCGGCGTTGTGCGCGGCTTACTTCGTGAAGTTGTACTGCGACACGCGCAACATCCCCACGGAAAACATTCGCCTGTCGCAGAACAACATCGTCGACCCGGAAAACCGCTACAACCAGATCTTCAAGATCCAGGTCGAGTTGCCGGCAGACATCTCCGAGAAGGATCGTCTGGGCATTCTGCGGTCGATCGACCGCTGCACAGTGAAGAAGGTCGTGCAGACCGGCCCCGAGTTCGTGATCGAGGAAGTCGAGAACCTCGACGCCGATGCCCAGGCCTTGCTGATGCCGCATGCGGGCTCCGAGGCCGGCACCTGCATTGCCGGCAAGGACCTGCCGCTGGAACAGACCATCGCCAACATGTCGGGCATCCTGGCCGACCTGGGCATGAAGATTGAAATCGCCTCGTGGCGCAACATCGTGCCCAATGTCTGGTCGCTGCATATCCGCGATGCGCATTCGCCGATGTGCTTCACCAACGGCAAGGGCGCGACCAAGGAAGGCGCCCTGGCGTCGGCACTGGGCGAATTCATCGAGCGCTTGAACTGCAACTTCTTCTACAACGACCAGTTCTGGGGCGAAGAGATCGCCAATGCCGAGTTCGTGCATTACCCGGACGAGCAATGGTTCAAGCCCGGCCCGCAAGACGAGCTACCGGCCGAAATCCTCGACGAATACACCCTGAAGATTTACAACCGCGATGGCGAGTTGCGCGGTTCGCACCTGTACGACACCAACTCAGGCAACACCCAGCGTGGCATCTGCTCGCTGCCGTTTGTGCGTCAGTCGGACAATGAAGTGGTGTACTTCCCGTCCAACCTCATCGAAAACCTCTACCTCAGCAACGGCATGAGCGCTGGCAACACCCTTGCCGAAGCACAGGTGCAGTGCCTGTCGGAAATCTTTGAGCGCGCGGTCAAGCGCGAAATCCTTGAAGGCGAAATGGCCCTGCCGGATGTGCCGCAAGAGGTGCTGGAGAAATACCCGAGCATCCTCGCCGGCATCAAGGGCCTGGAAGAGCAGGGCTTCCCGGTGCTGGTCAAGGATGCGTCGCTGGGCGGTGAGTTCCCGGTGATGTGCGTGACCCTGATGAACCCGCGCACCGGCGGCGTGTTTGCCTCGTTCGGCGCACACCCGAGCCTGGAAGTGGCGCTGGAACGCAGCCTGACCGAGTTGCTGCAGGGCCGCAGTTTCGAAGGTTTGAACGACTTGCCGCAGCCGACCTTCTCCGGGCAGGCCGTGACCGAGCCGAACAACTTCGTCGAGCACTTCATCGACTCCAGCGGTGTGGTGTCGTGGCGCTTCTTCAGTGCTAAACCGGACTTCGAATTCGTCGAGTGGGACTTCTCAGGCGATGGCGAAAACACCAACGCCGAAGAAGCCGCGACCCTGTTCGGCATCCTCGAAGACATGGGCAAGGAAGTCTACATGGCCGTCTACGAGCACATCGGTGCCAAGGCCTGCCGCATTCTGGTGCCGGACTACTCGGAGATCTACCCGGTCGAAGACCTGATCTGGGACAACACCAACAAAGCCCTGCAATTTCGCGCCGACATCCTCAACCTGCACAACCTGAGCAAAGTCGGCCTGCGCAACCTCGCCCAAGGCCTGGAAAACAGCGAACAGGACGATTACACCGACATCACCACCCTGATCGGCATCGAGTTCGACGACAACACGCCGTGGGGCAAACTGACCATCCTCGAACTGCGCCTGCTGATCTACCTCGCCCTGCAGAAATTCGAACAGGCCAAGGATCTGGTCGAAGCCTTCCTGCAGTACAACGACAACACCGTCGAACGCGGCTTGTTCTATCAAGCCGTCAACGTCGTGCTGGAGATGGAACTGGACGAGGATCTGCAGCTGGAAGACTACGAAGCCAACTTCCGCCGCATGTTCGGTGATGAGCGTATGGACGCAGCGATTGGTTCGGTCAACGGCAGCGTGCGGTTCTACGGGTTGACGCCGACCAGCATGAAGCTGGAAGGGCTGGATCGGCATTTGCGTTTGATCGAGAGCTACAAGAAGCTGCATTCGGCGCGGGCGAATGTGGCAGGTCTAACTGGATGACAGTTGTCATCCAGGCTTGAGCAGAAAACCTGTGACGAGGAGCTTTCCAGCTCGGCACAGGTTTGCGGCTTAACTGATTGACTGAAGTCTGATTGGGTTCAACAAACGGTCACGCCGTGGTTGCTGTTCTCCCACGTTTTCTTAAATGACGCTCGCCGATCGCGAGCGTTGTGTAGTTGACGACGCCTGTTGTGGACGGTTCGCCAATACCGGCAGGTTTCGCCAGCTTTTATCGACCGTGCGCGGCGTTGGCCAATGCCCCCGTATCCACCCGCACAAACACCGAATCGCCCACCGCTGTCAGCACATCCCCCGCATACACCTCGCATATCACCCGGGTCTTGCGCCCGACGTCACCCTCGACTTTCGCTCGCAAACTCAGCGGTACGCCCATCGGTGTTGGCTTGATGAATTTGATGCCGAGGTTGCCGGTCACGCAGTCGATGCGCGGCAGGCTGCCGGGTTCGCGGTTTTCCGTGCGGTAGTGGTAGGCCATCGCCGTCCAGTTGGAATGGCAGTCGACCAGCATCGCAATCAATCCGCCGTAGACCAGGTCCGGCCAGCCGCAGTATCTGGCGTCCGGCACATGTTCGGCGAGCACGTGCACACCGTCTGCATGCCAGCGGCTTTTGATGTGCAGGCCGTGGGGGTTGCGGTCACCGCAGCCGTAGCAGACGCCTTCGGGGGCCGCGAGGTCTTGCAGGGGGGTGTCGAGTTCAGACATGGGATTGCTCATCCTGGAGTGGGAAGCCCGGTCAGACGCAGGCGATTGCGCCCGCCGCGTTTGGATTCGTAGAGTGCGGCGTCGCCTTGTTCGATCAGCGCGGTAAGGCTGGCGGGTGGCTGTTCGAACAGGTTGGCGCCGATGCTCAGCGTGACCGCCGCGGGCGTGGGGAAAGTCTGTGAAGTCATGCCGAGAAACTGTTCACGCAGGGCGTTGCCCAGTTCGACGACGCGTTCGCCGGAAGCATCATTTAGCAAAATGACGAACTCGTCGCCGCCCAGTCGCGCCGTCAGCGCATGGCGTGGCAGCAGCGACCGGATCATCTCGCTCAAGGCGATCAGCAATCGGTCGCCGGCGGTGTGGCCGTACTGGTCGTTGACCAGTTTGAAGTTGTCGATGTCGATCAGCAGCAGGGCGCCGGGGCATTCGGGCGAGG
>NZ_QAIU01000353.1:0-5759 GCF_003061205.1 Pseudomonas sp. HMWF006 | reverse complement strand
GTTGTACAGGGCGGTCAGCGGATCGCGCTCGGCCAGCCGGGCGATCTGTTTTTCCCGGCGGTAGCGCTCGGTGCCGGTCATCGACAGGGCGATCAACATAATCGCCATCGTGCCTTCGACCAGCGAAATCTGGATGATCTCGCCGCGAAACGCCGCCAGATCGATCAGCGTGCCGGGGATCACCACGGTCAACGCCTTGGCGACATAGAAAATCCCGTGAGCCAGCAGCACGTAACGCAGTTGCACCGCGCCAACGCTCAGTGATTTGCCGTGGGGGCGCAGGAGAAAACTGGCCTTGAGGGTCGAGAGCGCCACCAGCAGCGAGTTGGCCGCGAGCATGACCTTCGACCATAGCGGCCCCTCCGGCAGTAACAACATGACCAGCCAGGCGACGAAGATCAGCGACCAGGTGCGTGACAGCCGCGTCTGGGTGAAGCGTGCGACGCCGAGCAGGAACAGGAAATGCGCGGTCACCAGCAGGCCGTTGGCGAACCAGATGCCGATCAGCAAAAGGCCGTTGCTGCGCAGCAGGGCCAGAGTGGAACCCACGGTAATCGTGGCGAACCCGGCGCTCCAGAACAACAGGGAAGGTTCACGGATGCTGCGCCACTCGATCGCCATATACAGCGCTGCCGCCGCTGCCAGGGCAGTGGAGAGGGTCAACATCGTTGGTGGGTCGAGCGGCATTTCTGGACGAGCCTGTCTGATGGGCGAATAGACGGGCGATTGTAAGCGTTCGAGGCCGTTTTGGCAGGTGGGGTGGCGCGTGCGGTCGCGGCCACACGCACCGCTCGCTCATGACTTGGGCGCGAGCCAGGTGTCCACCACCCGCCGATCCAGTTCTTCCCAATACGCCATGCCCAGCACTCGCGTGGTGTTCAGGCCGCGCAAGTAGCCGCGCAATTGATTGGCGGTGTCCTGAATAAGCTGCGGGTCGGCGACGGTCTTGTCCAGCAGGACGCTTTCGTACTGGACCAGGTATTCGGCCACACGCTCGCGAAAGTCGGGTAATACGGCGTCTCGGATCAGGTCAAACGTTCTCAAAGAAGGTTCCTCATGCATCTTTTTCTAGTTGTAGTGAGTGTGGATCAGTCTGCACGGCGCGCAACTATTGCTAGAAGTAATAGTGACCATCACGAAACGCAAGTTTTGCTTTGTCGGCAATGGGCGGAAAATCACCCCCATCGAACACGCCGCTCAAGGAATTTGCGCGATGAACACATTGACCCGACTGGTTTTGGTCGCCCTGCTGACGGGCGGAGCGGTTGCCGCTGCACCAGCGTTCGCAGACGACGGCCGGTCATGTCACTTGCAGTCCATCACCGGCAGCAGCGCCACGTTGCAGCACTCGCAAACCGTGGGCGTACTGTACAGCGAGAACACCCTGGACAATCTGCAATACCTCGAGCGCTACCACGACATGGCGCTCAATGGTGCCAAGGGAGCGCTGGACTCGCGGATTCGTGAAGCGTTCGTCGATAGCTCCGACCCGGAACTGGCGATTGACTGGCTGGTGAACTCGTTGCAGCAACAGTTTCTGTCAGTGACCGTCTACGACAGCCTTGATCAGCTGGTTCAGGCCCATCCGGACATCGTGGTGAAGCTCGACACCTTCAACCGCTTGATGACCCAACGCAACAGCCTGGTCGAGGCGCGTTTTACCGCACGCTTCTATGACGCCGACCTGCAATACATCGGCAAGGCTGAAGGCGCCGTGGAAAAACAACTGCCCTCGGCCTGGGTGCATCACCAGGCGCCGCCGCAGATCGCCGCGCAGATCGAGAAGCAGCGAGACCTGCAACTCAATGCGTTGAAACAATTCGATGCATCACTCAAGGCGCTGGTGGCTTCGAGCTGAACCGCAAACCATAAATGGCAACGGCGGCGCGGTGGCGCTGCACCGTTGCCGGTTGAACCGACACTTTATTTTCAGGATTACACCCATGCGTTCTTTATTTGTTCCGGCCCTGGCGGTTTCTTCGTTGCTGCTCGCCGGTTGCGCCTCGGCGCCGAACGACCCGACCCTGACCCTGCAGACCGACAAGACGCCTGCGCAATACGCCGATTGCGTCGTGCCGAAACTGCGAGGCAGTGCGCTCAGCCCGACCGTTTCGCAGACCCAGCGCAGCTACCGCATCGTAGTGCCGAGCAAGGTTTCGGCGGACAACGTGCTGGAGGCCTACAAGGCCGGCAACGGCGGCAAGGTGTTCATTTATGAACGCCACTTGCTGGCCTCAAACTTCCTGCCTTCGAGTTTTGAACGGGCCGCTCAGGACTGCATCTGATTCCGCCCGACCGACGTTTTTGACAGAGCTCCTTTGGTTGGCCGCAACCAACCAATTTTTTGCCCCGTGCCTTCATTCGGTCGCGGGGCTTTTTTTTTGCCAGCGTGTTTGCCTGAGGTAACATGCCGCCACCCACTTGTTACGAGCATTGAAAATGGATTCTCACTCGATTCTGGCCTTCACCCTGGTCGCTGCGATTGCCATCGCCAGCCCGGGTCCCGCGACGTTGATGGCAATCAACAACAGCCTGGCGCATGGACAGCGCAGCACCATCTGGTCTTCGCTGGGCAATGCCAGCGGTTTGTTCTGCCTGTCGGCAGCGGCGATGCTCGGGTTGGGCGCGCTGTTGGCCAGCTCGGAAATGCTGTTCAACGCAGTGAAGTTCATCGGCGCCGGTTACCTGTTCTATCTCGGGGTCAAGCAACTGGTCAAAAAGGGCCCGATGCTGGCGCAGGGCATTGATGGCGAGGCCGGCAAGGCTCGGCCGACCCGCAGCAAACTCTACAAATCGGCTTTCCTGACCGCCGTGACCAACCCCAAGGCCACGATGTTTTTCACCGCGTTGTTCCCACAGTTCATTGATCAGAACGCGGCGCTGCTACCGCAATTTCTGGTTCTGACCGCCATCTTCATGGCGTTGTCGGTGTCGTCGCTGAGTGTCTACGCCGCACTGGCCTCGCGGGCCAAAGGCGTGCTGACCCGACCGGCGCTGTCGCGTTGGGTCAGCCGGGTGGTGGGCACGACGTTCATTGGTTTTGGTGCGGTGATTCTGACCATGCGCCGCCAGACGGCGTAAGTGCGGACGGCGGTTCAGGCCCACTTGAAGCGCGCCGGGAATCGCGCCACGAAGCAGGTTCCCGCGTCGAGTGTCGAGCTGACCTGCAACGTCCCGTTGTGCGCCGTGGCAATCTGCGACGCGATATACAGCCCCAATCCGAGGCCTTCGCCGCGTTGCCCGGCTTCGGATCGCGAAAACGGTTCGAACAGCAGCGGCATCAGGGCGGCGGGAATCGGCACCCCCTGATTGGTCAGCGAGATCACGATCTCGTCGTTCTGCGCATAAGCCTTGAGGACGATCGGCGTGGCGGTCGAACCGTGCGTCACGGCATTGCCGAGCAGGTTCGACAGTAACTGACTGATGCGCAAGGCATCGCAATGAACACCTGCCGGCAGGTTCAGTGTCGACTCGAAGATGGCGAGGGGATGAGATGCCTGCACCTCGGCAAGGGTCTGTTGCAGGGTCTGCTGCAAGTCATCCACGAGGACGCGCTGTACCGGAATCCCGCCACCGAGCCGGCCGCGGGCAAAATCGAGGATGTTCTCGATCAGCACGCCCATGCGCGTCGAGCTGTTGCGGATCGCCGCTATCAGATTCAGCGAACGTTTTTCTTCGGTCCTGGTTTCCAGCAAGTCGGCACTCATGCGAATCGCGCTCAGCGGCGTGCGCAGGTCATGCCCGAGCACCGCGATGAACTGTTCGCGCAGGCGCCCCAGTTCGTTGGCGTTGTTCAGTTCGACCTTGGTCGCCTCAAGTCGCTTTTGCGTGTCGAGGTTGATCGCAATCAACTGGGCGAAAAGGGTCAGCGTTTTGGCGATGGCCGGTTCGTCGAGGTTCGCCGGTACGGAGTCGATGGCACACAGCGTGCCGAAAAATTCACCGTTGGCTTTGACGATGGGAATGGAGATGTAGCTCTCCAGTCCATAGGTTTTTGGTGTGTGGTGCTGGGAAAAAACCGGATGCGTGCTCGCCTGGCCGAAGATCACCGGTTGCTGGTGCTGGCGGATTTCGTGACAAATGGTCGACTCCAGCACCAGTTCGCCACCGGGTTTGAGGCCGAAATTGATGGAGTCGTCCACCGCGCAGGCCACCCAGTTTTTGTCAGTGACGCGCGCCACGGCGGCGAAGCGCATCCCGGTCAGGTGCTTGACCATGCTCAGTATCATGGGCACCGCGTCGATGCTGCTGATCGCTTCAACGTCGGATGAGAAGGCAGAGTCGGTCATGGCACGGTGCTTTTAAAGGAGGTCGAAACAGAGACTATCGCTTATTGGCGGCCATGACCAATGGCCGCCAAGGCGAATGTGCGGCGGTTGCACGACACGTTCGGATTCAGAACGTGTATCTGGCGATCAGCGTGTAGCTGCGCGGATTGCCACAGTTGTTGATGGGAGCTCCCACTAGGTGTTGTAACCGATGGACGAGTCGTGTGGCTCAGTCAAGGTCGCTGGCCTGATGCCGCTCCGGCACCTGCGACGCTTCATCGCCCCAGGTACGGTTGACCCGTTGCCCACGCATCACTGCCGGCCGCTTGGCGATGTCTTCTGCCCAGCGTTGCACATGGGTGTACTCATGCGCCGCAAGGAATTCCGCCGCCGAATAGACATTGTTCCGCACCAGTTGTCCGTACCACGGCCAGACGGCGATGTCGGCGATGGTGTAGCTGTCGCCGGCCAGATAAGGGCTTTCGGCCAAACGGCGGTCGAGTACATCCAGCTGACGCTTGGCTTCCATGGTGAAGCGGTTGATCGGGTATTCCATTTTCTCCGGCGCGTAGGCATAGAAATGCCCGAAGCCGCCGCCCAGATAGGGCGCCGAGCCCATCTGCCAGAACAGCCAGTTGAGGGTTTCGGTGCGGCCTGCCGGGTCCTTGGGCAGGAAGGCGCCGAACTTTTCCGCCAGATACAGCAGGATCGAGCCGGACTCGAATACGCGGATCGGCGGTTCAACGCTGCGGTCGAGCAGCGCCGGGATTTTCGAATTCGGATTGATCTCGACAAAGCCGCTGGAAAATTGATCGCCTTCGCCGATGCGGATCAGCCACGCGTCGTATTCGGCCGCGCTGTGCCCCAGTGCCAGCAGCTCCTCCAACAGGATGGTCACCTTGACGCCGTTGGGCGTGGCCAGTGAATACAGCTGCAACGGATGTTTGCCGACGGGCAAGGTCTTGTCGTGGGTCGGCCCGGCAATCGGGCGGTTGATGCTGGCGAACTGGCCGCCGGACGGGGCTTCGTTTATCCAGACTTGCGGCGGAACGTAGGGGGCTTTGCTCATGTGGGGGCCTCATCGTTGGCAGGCGGAAGTTATCGATAATAGACAGGTTTGATCAAGGTTTACGGCTGCTGTGGCCATTGATCCTTGATGTCAAACCACGGCGCCTTCGACGTCACCTCGACATGCTTCTGTTTTTCCGTGGTGAACGTCGTGTCCAGCGTCCCCAGCGCGACCGAGATCCAGTCGGCGAACTCACCCTGCTGGCGCGACCAGAACAGCGACGAGCCGCAGTGCAAACAGAACTGGCGCGAGACCGCTTCGGAAGATTGATAGGACTTGATCGCTTCGACGCCCCGTACCACTTGCAGATTCTCACGTAACACGCTGCCATAACTGGCAAATGCCGCTCCGTGGCTTTTGCGGCACTGGCGGCAATGACAATGAGACAGCGCTTTGGGCCGCGAACGGATCTGGTAATGGAC
>NZ_QAIU01000352.1:3638-6204 GCF_003061205.1 Pseudomonas sp. HMWF006 | reverse complement strand
ATGTCGAGCAGGGCGGCGAGGTGCGAGTAGATCATGCGCGGGTAGAAGAACGGCGCCAGAGAGAGAAAGAGGAAAGAGAAGCGATAGCGCCCGATCAATTGCTCGGCCAAAAGCAGGGCCACAGTGGTCTTGCCGATCCCGCCGGGGCCGACGAGGGTGATGCAACGCTGGCGCGGCAACTGCTTCATCAGGCTGTCGACCAGCGGCTGGCGGCCGATCATGCGTGTGCGCCGTAGCGGCAAATTGTGGCGGCCGACGGCGTCGCCGGCAGGGCGTTGCCGAATGGGTTCGAGCAGGATCGGCGCGACAAAACTGTAGCCGCGGTGCGCCACGGTGACGATATAGCGCTGCCCGTTCTGGCCGTCACCGAGTGCCTTGCGCAAGGCCGCCATGTGCACGCGCAGATTGATCTCTTCGACGACGTTGTCCGGCCAGACACCGGCCATCAATTGTTGCTTGCTGACCACCTCGCCGGCCTGGGCCAGCAGGATCAGCAGAATATCCATCGCCCGCCGCCCCAGCCGCAATGGCTGGTCGCCCTCGAGCACCAGCCGTTGTTCTGGATAAATCCGATAGGGGCCGAAACCGAAGGCCTGATTCGGGGAACGATTCAACAGCTGACTCCTGCGGGGTTGCGGCGGACGGTCGGGACAGCAGCGCACAGGCTTCTATTCCGGGGTGTCCGGGCATAATCCTCAGGTTTGAGCGATCGCGCAACGGTGGGTGTTGCAACGCTCAAAATCGACCGGGTTTTGTTCGGCTGTTTTGCACGTCCCGCATCACCTGACAGCGCCAGGCAAACGGATTGATCCCTTCGCTGCGGGTGAACATGTGACAGAAGTGTGCCTGGTCACAGAAGCCGCATTCCAGGCTGATTTGCGTCAGGCTCAGGTCGGTGTGCTGGATCAGCAACTTGGCCCGGGCCAGGCGCTGGCTACGGATCCAGTCTTGTGGCGAAAACCCCGTGCTGCATTTGAAGGCGCGGGAGAAGTGGCTGCGCGACAGCGCACAGGCACGGGCCAGTTCGGCGACTTCCAGGCTTTCGCCCAGACGTTCGAGAATCAGTTGTTTGACGTGTCGTTCACGTTGCGGGCTGAGTCCGCCAATCCCGCTTTTGCGCGATTGACTGGCAGGGGCGAGGGCGACGGTAGGTTGCGAGTGAGCCATGGCCAATGTCCGTGTCGGTGGGGAAGGCACGACGGCGTTCCCTCAAGTCAAAAAACAACGCTGCGCAGAGGCATTCATTGTTGGGCCGAGCCTTGGGACTGACGAGTTAATCGTTGTTAATTTGCTGAACAACTTCGGGCTCAAACCACCATTGATCGCGTAAAGTGCGCTGCACTTGCGTCTGATTGGCCATAGAAGGAAAGCGCCCATGAACCGTAATGATCTGCGCCGCGTCGACATGAACCTGTTGGTGATTTTCGAAGCGTTGATGTTCGAAAAGAACCTGACCCGCGTCGCCGAAAAACTGTTCATGGGCCAGCCCGCCGTGAGCGCGGCGCTGGGCCGCTTGCGCGATCTGTTCGATGATCCGTTGCTGTTGCGCAACGGCCGCGCGATGGAGCCGACCGCCCGCGCACTGGCGATTCTCAAGGAGTTGCAACCGGCGATGGACGTGATCTCCGGCGCGGTCAGCCGGGCCAAGGAGTTCGACCCGGCGAGCAGTTGCGAGGTGTTTCGCATCGGCCTGTCGGACGACGCCGAGTTCGGTCTGTTTCCGCCCTTGCTGCGCCAGTTGCAGGAAGAGGCACCGGGCATCGTCGTGGTGGTGCGCCGTGCCAATTACCTGTTGATGCCGGCGTTACTGGCCTCCGGGGAAATTTCCGTTGGCGTCAGTTACACCACCGATCTGCCGGCCAACGCCAAACGCAAAAAGCTGCGCGACATTCCCTGCAAGGTGCTGCGTGGCGATAACCGGCCCGGGCCACTGACGCTGGACGAATACTGCGAGCGGCCGCATGCGATGGTGTCGTTTTCCGGCGACCTGAGCGGCAATATCGATCTGGATCTGGCCAAGCTCGGCCGCACCCGCCGGGTGGTCCTTGGCGTGCCGCAATTCAGCGGCTTGCGGGCGTTGCTCGCCGGCACCGAAATGATCGCCACCGTGCCGGATTACGCGGCGTGCGCGTTGGTTGAGGGCTGTGCCTTGCGCGCTGAAGACCCACCGTTCCCGATTGATGCCGCGCAATTGTCGATGGCCTGGAGCGGGGTGCATGACAACGATCCGGCAGAGCGTTGGTTGCGCTCGCGGATCAGCCAGTTCATGGCCGCGCCGTTGAATATTCCAGCGATTTAAATCCCCGCGCAGATCTCACTGCCACACAGCCCCTGTGGGAGTGAGCCTGCCCGCGAAGGCGTCAGGTCAGTCGATATTTCTGTTGAATGACACTCCGCTATCGCTGGCAAGCCAGCGCCCACAGAGTTCTTCGGCGTTCTCGGCAACCAGGTTGATCGCAGAAGAGAGCACACCTATCCAATTTCCCCCCGACCATCATTGGCATGATTCCAGCCAATGACATTTCAAGGGTCGGGTCATGAACGTTTCACAACGCGATGAACGAGC
>NZ_QAIU01000352.1:0-3628 GCF_003061205.1 Pseudomonas sp. HMWF006 | reverse complement strand
ATCGAAGACCCGTTCCACCTCGGCGCCCGCCTCACCCTGATGCTGGCGATCTTCGCCGAAGTGCTCTGTCCGTTACTGATCGTCGCCGGGGTGCTGGCGCGTTTGGCCTGCTTGCCTATTCTGTTTGTGCTACTGGTGGCGCTGTTGCTCGTGCACCCGCAATGGAGTGTGGCCGAGGGGCAGTTCGGCTGGTTGCTGTTGATCCTGTTTGCCACTGTGTTTATCGCCGGGCCGGGACGGCTGGCGCTCAATGTTCGCTTGCCCGGAGTACTGCGTTATGCCTGAAGTCCTTAGTCAAAAAGCACCGGGGGCAGACGAAACGGTCACCTTGATCATCAAGCATCAGGTCAAGGCCGGTTTCGAGTCGGCCTATGAAGCCTGGCTGCGCAATATCGTGCGCGTGGCGGGGCAGCGTGAAGGCCATCTGGGCGTGGACGTGGTGCGTGGCAAGCGCGGCCGTCTCGACTTCTACACCTGCGTGCTGCGTTTCAGATCCACCGAAGCGATGCAAGGGTGGCTGGAGTCGCCGCAGCGTCAGGCACTGGTCGCCGAAGCCGCGCCGATGCTCGCCGATGGCGACCAGACCGAAGTCGCGCCGATCAACGAATTCTGGTTCGCGCCACTGGCCGACGCCGCCTCGCCACCGCCGCGCTGGAAGCAGGCAGTGATCACGCTGCTGGTGATTCTGCCGCACACCTTGCTGGTGCCGCTGATCTGGGGACCGTTGCTGGCGCTGCATCCCATTCTTTCCAACTACGTGGTCGCCACGTTCCTGATCACCCTGACCATCGTGCTGTCGGTGGTGTACGTATTCATGCCTCGCGTCACGCGATTGTTTGCGCCTTGGCTCGAAGCGAGCCAGGCCCATGAGCACCTTGATTCTCAAAAACCTCAGGCGCGCTGAAACGCCGAGGTTTCGCTCCCTTTCACTTTGTCTGAGGAACTGCGATGAACGCCGATCTGATTCTGTTCAATGGCCAATTTCATACCGTAGACCGTACCAAACCACTGGCCAGCGCCGTGGCGATCAAGGACGGCCGTTTTGTTGTCGTCGGCAACGACGCCCAGGCCATGGCCCTGCGCGGTTCGGCCACGCAAGTGATCGACATGCACGGCCGCTGCGTCATTCCCGGCCTCAATGACTCGCACCTGCACCTGATCCGTGGCGGTCTGAACTACAACCTCGAACTGCGCTGGGAAGGCGTGCCGTCGCTGGCCGATGCACTGCGCATGCTCAAGGAACAGGCCGACCGCACGCCGACCCCGCAATGGGTGCGTGTGGTCGGTGGCTGGAACGAATTCCAGTTCGCCGAAAAACGCATGCCGACCCTCGAAGAACTCAATCAGGCGGCGCCGGACACCCCGGTGTTCGTGCTGCACCTGTACGACCGCGCGCTGCTTAACCGTGCCGCACTGCGGGTGGCCGGTTACACCCGTGACACGCCGAACCCGCCGGGTGGCGAGATCGTCCGGGATGCCAACGGCAACCCGACCGGCATGCTGGTCGCACGGCCGAACGCGATGATCCTGTACTCGACGCTGGCCAAGGGGCCGAAGCTGCCGCTGGAGTATCAGGTCAACTCGACCCGTCAGTTCATGCGCGAACTCAATCGCCTTGGTCTGACCAGCGCGATTGATGCCGGCGGTGGTTTCCAGAACTATCCGGACGACTATCAGGTGATCGAGCAACTGGCCAAGGAGGACCAGTTGACCGTACGCATCGCCTACAACCTGTTTACCCAGAAACCCAAAGAAGAACTGAGCGATTTCCAGAACTGGACCGGCAGCGTCACCCTGCATCAGGGCGACGATTACCTGCGTCACAACGGTGCCGGTGAAATGCTGGTGTTCTCGGCGGCGGACTTCGAGGACTTCCTCGAACCGCGCCCGGATTTGCCGCAGACCATGGAACAGGAACTGGAGCCGGTGGTGCGCCACCTGGTCGAACAGCGCTGGCCGTTCCGTCTGCACGCCACTTACAACGAATCGATCAGCCGCATGCTCGACGTGTTCGAGAAGGTCAATCGCGACATTCCGTTCAACGGTCTGCCGTGGTTCTTCGACCACGCCGAAACCATCACCCCGCAAAACATCGAGCGGGTGAGGGCGCTGGGCGGCGGCATTGCGATTCAGGATCGCATGGCGTTCCAGGGCGAATACTTCGTCGATCGTTACGGTAAACAGGCAGCCGAGGCCACGCCGCCGATCAAGCGCATGCTCGCCGAAGGCGTGCCGGTGGGCGCTGGCACCGACGCCACGCGGGTGTCGAGCTACAACCCGTGGACCTCGCTGTACTGGATGGTCAGCGGTCGTACCGTCGGTGGTCTGGCGCTGTACGAAGAAGGTTTGCCACGCACCACCGCGCTGGAACTGTTCACCCACGGCAGCGCCTGGTTCTCGTCCGAGCAAGGCAAGAAGGGCCAGATCAAGGTCGGGCAACTGGCGGATCTCGCAGCACTGAGCGCGGATTTCTTCCACGTCGAAGAAGAGGCGATCAAGTGGATCGAGTCGGTACTGACCGTGGTCGGCGGCAAGATCGTCTATGCCGCCGGTGACTTCGAAGACCTCGGCCCACGCTCGATTCCGGTTCTGCCGGACTGGTCGCCAGTGGTGAAAGTCCCGGGCCACTGGCGGCCGAATTCGCCGCTGCAGGCGCAAGTGCATCAGTGCGTTGGCGCCTGTGCGGTGCACTCGCACAGCCATGAAAAGGCGCGGCTGTCGAACGCGCCGGTCAGCGACTTTGCCGGTTTCTGGGGCGCCTTCGGCTGTTCCTGTTTCGCCTTCTGATCCCGACAACAAAAGCGCCGGCCACGCGGTACGGCGCTTTACGCAATATCCACCCCACCCAGGAGTTTTCCCCATGAGCGTTCCTTACACACGTCTGAACAAAGATGATGCGGTTGTGCTGTTGGTCGATCACCAGACCGGTCTGATCTCGCTGGTGCAGGATTTCTCGCCGAACGAATTCAAGAACAACGTCTTGGCGCTGGGCGATATCGCCAAGTTCTTCAAGCTGCCGACCATCCTCACCACCAGTTTCGATGCCGGTCCGAACGGCCCGCTCGTACCGGAATTGCGCGAGCAGTTCCCGGACGCGCCGTTCATTCAGCGTCCAGGCCAGATCAATGCCTGGGACAACGAAGATTTCGTCAAGGCGATCAAGGCCACCGGCCGCAAGCAACTGATCATCGCCGGTGTAGTGACTGACGTCTGCGTAGCGTTCCCGACCCTGTCGGCCATCGCTGAAGGTTATGAAGTGTTCGTGGTCACCGACTCGTCCGGCACCTTCAACACCACCGTACAACAAGCGGCCTGGGCGCGGATGTCGGCCGCCGGTGCCCACCTGCTGAACTGGTTCTCGGTGGCGTGCGAGCTGCAGGGCGACTGGCGCAACGACATGGAAGGCCTGGCGCATCTGCTGTCGGAACGCCTGCCGAACTACCGCAACCTGATCAACAGCTACACCAAGTTCACTGCCAAGTAAAAGCCCCTGGCCCTCTCCCAAAGGGAGAGGGCCGTGTTCGAGCTACGCCGACCTGCAATACTGAGCCGAACTCCGGTCTTGAAACGCCCGGCGATCGGCTCCCTTTCCCCCACGTCCCCTTGGGGGAGAGGGTTGGGGTGAGGG
>NZ_QAIU01000351.1:0-4112 GCF_003061205.1 Pseudomonas sp. HMWF006 | reverse complement strand
GTGTAGATCACGTTGGGGATCAGGTCGTAGTTGACCTCGCCGGCCTTGCCGTGGATCTGCTCGACGCAGGCCATCGCTTCATCTTCGGCCTTGTGCGCAAGCATCGGCCCCGACGTGACGTCGCCGATCACCCACACGCCGGGCGCTTCGGTGCGGTGTTGCCTGTTGGCGAGCATGCCGCGTTTATCGGTGCTCAGCCCCACGTTTTCCAGACCCAGGCCCTGGGTGTACGGACGACGCCCGATGGCCACCAGCACGTAGTCGGCTTCCAGCAACTCAGCGCTGCCGCCGGCCGCCGGCTCGACGCTGAGCTGCACACCGCTGGCTGACGAGGTAGCGCTGGTGACTTTCGAACTCAACTTGAAGGCGATCCCTTGTTTGCTCAGCGAACGCTGCAGGGTTTTGCCGGCCTCGGCATCGACTCCGGGGCAGATGCGATCGAGGTATTCGACCACGGTGACCTGCGCGCCCAGACGCCGCCACACCGACCCCAGTTCGAGGCCGATGACCCCGGCGCCGATCACCACCAGATGGCTGGGTACTTCGCTCAGCGACAGGGCGCCGGTGGAATCCAGAATGCGTTGGTTGTCGATCTCCACGCCGGGCAGGGGAGTGGGCTCGGAGCCGGTGGCGATGATGATGTCCTTGGCGGTCAGTTCGACCTTGCTGCCCTGATCGTTGGTTACGCTGACTTTGCCCGGGCCGTCGATATGGCCCCAGCCCTTGATCCAGTCGACCTTGTTTTTGCGAAAGAGGAACTCGATGCCTTTGGTCAGGCCGCTCACGCTTTCGTCTTTCTGCTTCATCATCTGCGCCAGATTCAGCGTGGGTCTGACCTCGATGCCGAGGTTGGCGAATTCCGCACCCATCGCTGCGTCATACAGCTCCGAGGCATGCAGCAGCGCTTTGGAAGGCATGCAGCCGACATTCAGGCAGGTGCCGCCCAAGGTCGCGCGACCTTCGACGCAAGCGGCTTTGAGACCCAACTGGCCAGCGCGGATCGCCGCGTTATAACCACCGGGGCCGCCGCCCAGAATCACTACGTCATAGTTGCTCATGCGCTTGCTCCTGCTTGATGGATGCGGATGCTAAAAGTAGTCGGCGAAGAAAATTACGAACGTAATATGTGCGTTTATGGACATTTCGGTCAAGGCTTCAGGCAAGCGACAGGTTGGAAATCTTTAGATAAATGCAATTGTGTACGAATATTTCACGATTATCGTTATATCGTAACGATATGCGCAGTGAACCAATGATTTCGGGGTGTTATGCAAGTCGATCTGGAAGTTGAAGGCACGCCAGTGACCGGATTGCCGCGCTTTCAGCAGGCGGCGATGCAAGGTCGGCGATTACGGCGCTGGGCCATCGGCCTTGGCGGCTTGGCCGGGGCCGGGTGGGTGTTGGCGTTTTTTGTCGGGTTGTTCGCGCCGCAGTCGTTGTGGCTACCGCTGTTGGTCAACCAGAGTGCGGCGTTGCTGGTGCTGGTCGCTGGTTTGCAATCGGCGTGGTGGGTGGCGCGATGGCGTGAGCGGGTGATGACGCCTCTGGCGTCGAATCCTCCAACAGTGGAAGAACCGTCTGATGCGCAGGGATGGTACGAGCAGCTGTTGGAACGCTTGAGTCAGCGCAGTTTGCATTGGCTTGGCCAGATCGGTGCGGCGACGTTGTGGCTGGGTGGCTGGGCGATGCTGGTGTTGCTTGGCATCGAGCAGGCGTGGAACCTCGCGCTACCGGCTGCGGCGGTGGGTTTGTCTGCCACCGTTGGCGCGGTGATGGCGTTGTTGCTGGCCTTCGCCTTGCTGGTACTGGAGCGGCACCTGGCACAAGAGAGTCCGGCGCAATGGCCAGAAGCGGGCTCGCTGGCGCAACTGACGCGGGTGGTGATTATCACTCTGGTGCTGGGCGCACTGTGTTTACTGTTCGCCAGCGAGAGTGCCGTGTGGCCGGTTCGCGTAGCCGTACTGACGGGAATCTTGCCGGGACTGGTCGCGATCGAGCTGTTATTGCGCGCCGTATTGTCACTATTCAGTCCTCGTCGCGAGCAACTCGAGCCGACCCTGCTGGCGCGCACTTTTATCGCCGATCTGCTGCGTTGGCCGCCGCAACCGTTACTCGCGTTGCAGCACGAGTTGCACAACCGTTTCGGCATCGATCTGCGCCAGATCTGGGCGTTCAGCTACATGCGCCGCGCATTTCTGCCTGTGCTGGCGCTGGTTGTGGGACTCGGCTGGCTGCTGACCGGCATTCATGAAATTCCGTTGCAAGGTCGTGGGATCTACGAGCGTTTCGGCAAACCGGTGCAGGTGTTCGCTCCCGGGTTGCACGTTGGTTTGCCGTGGCCGCTGGGACGGGTGCTGAACGTGGAAAACGGCGTAGTCCACGAACTGGCGACCAGCGTCGGCGAAAACCCGGCGCCGGTTCAGCCCGATCCTGCCGAAGGCCCGGCCCCCATGACGGCCAATCGTCTGTGGGACGCCAGTCACGTCAACGACAAGTCTCAGGTGATTGCCAGCAGCCGCGGCGAGCAGCAGAGCTTCCAGATCGTCAACATGGACGTGCGGTTTGTCTATCGCATTGGCCTGAGTGACCAGGCGGCATTGGCGGCGACCTATAACAGTGCCGATGTCCCGACGTTGATCCGCAGCACGGCCAGCCGGATTCTGGTGCACGATTTCGCTTCGCGCACGCTCGACGGTTTGCTCGGTACCGATCGGGTCGGGCTGGGCGACCAGATTGGACGCGCGGTGCAAAACGATCTGCAAAAGCTCGACAGCGGGGTGGAGATTCTTGCCACGGTGGTTGAAGCCATTCATCCGCCGGCCGGTGCGGCCAACGCGTATCACAGCGTGCAAGCAGCGCAGATTGGTGCGCAGGCGTTAATCGCCCGTGAGCGGGGAGCGGCGGCTGAAGCGAGTAATCAGGCGCAGTTGCAGGCCAGCCTCGCCCGCGACCAGGCCAGCGCCAATGCGCGCGAAATCAATGCTTCGGCGCACGCCGCGGAGCTGAAATTCACTGCCGAGCAAAAAGCCTACGCCAGCGCCGGCCAGGCGTTCGTTCTGGAGCAATACCTCAGTCAGCTCAGCCAAGGCTTGAGCAAAGCCAAATTGCTGGTGCTCGACCATCGTCTGGGTGGCAGCAGCAATGCGCCGACCATCGACTTGCGTACGTTTACGCTGCCGGCTGATCCATCGCCCGCGCGCACCACCGCTCAACCAGGAGTTGCCCATTGAGCCAGTCGCACACTCACGATCACCATGACCACGGCGGCCACGATCACGGCCACGGCGGGCATCACCATCATCATGGCCATCACCATCACGGTGCACCGGAAGAGGCGGGGCCGTTCCCCTGGCGACGCATGGCTTGGGCGGCATTGCTGGTGGCGTTTGCCATCGCGGCGGCGAGTCTGGTGCAAGTGCGCTCGGGCGAGGCCACGGTCATCACCCGGTTCGGCAATCCGTCGCGTGTGCTGCTCGATCCGGGTTTGAGCTGGCGTTGGCCGGCGCCGTTTGAAGCGGCGATCCCGGTGGACCTGCGGCTGCGCACCACCTCCAGCGGTTTGCAGGATGTCGGCACGCGCGACGGTTTGCGCATCATCGTTCAGGCTTACGTGGCGTGGCAGGTGCAGGGCGATCCGGACAATGTGCAACGTTTCATGCGCGCTGTGCAGAACCAGCCGGATGAAGCGGCGCGGCAGATTCGCACGTTCGTGGGCTCGGCGCTGGAAACCACCGCCAGCAGTTTTGACCTGGCGAACCTGGTCAACACCGACGCCAGTCGGGTGCACATCGCCGATTTCGAGGCGCAACTGCGTCAGCAGATCGATCAGCAATTGCTCGCCACTTATGGTGTGCGCGTGGTGCAGGTGGGCATCGAACGCTTGACCTTGCCGTCGGTGACGCTTACCGCCACGGTGGATCGCATGCGCGCCGAGCGTGAAACCATTGCCACTGAACGCACGGCGATCGGCAAACGCGAAGCGGCGCAAATCCGTTCTGCGGCCGAGCGCGATGCGCGCATTGTGCAGGCGGACGCCACGGTAAAAGCCGCTGATATTGAAGCGCAATCGCGGGTTGAAGCTGCACAGATTTATGGCCGCGCCTATGCCGGGT
>NZ_QAIU01000350.1:5060-6929 GCF_003061205.1 Pseudomonas sp. HMWF006 | reverse complement strand
GCGTGAAACTGTCCGGCGACATCGAGCTGTTCGCGCGTAACGCGCAGGCGCCGATCGTGGCCATCAGCGGTTCCAACGCGAAAAGCACCGTCACCACCCTGGTCGGCGAGATGGCGGCAGCGGCGGGCAAGCGCGTTGCGGTCGGCGGCAACCTCGGCACTCCGGCGCTGGATCTGCTCAGCGACGACGTCGAGCTGTACGTGATGGAACTGTCGAGTTTTCAGCTGGAAACCACCGACCAGCTCAACGCCGAAGTGGCCACCGTGCTGAACATCAGCGAAGACCACATGGACCGCTACAGCGGCCTGCCGGCGTATCACCTGGCCAAACACCGGATCTTCCGCGGCGCGAAGCAGTTCGTGGTCAACCGTCAGGATGCGCTGAGCCGTCCGTTGATGGGCGAGGGCCAGCCTTGCTGGACCTTCGGCCTGACCAAACCGGACTTCAAGGCTTTCGGTATCCGTGAAGAGAACGGCGAGAAGTATCTGGCCTTCGAATTCCAGAACCTGATGCCGGTGCGCGAGCTGAAGATTCGTGGCGCGCACAACCAGTCCAACGCCCTCGCTGCACTGGCGCTCGGCCATGCGGTGGGCCTGCCGTTCGATGCGATGCTCTCGGCACTGCGTACGTTTGCCGGTCTCGAACATCGCTGCCAATGGGTGCGTGATCTCGATGGCGTGGCGTACTACAACGATTCCAAAGCGACCAACGTTGGCGCCGCTCTGGCCGCCATCGAAGGCCTCGGTGCGGACATCGCCGGCAAGGTCATTCTGATTGCCGGTGGCGATGGCAAGGGTGCCGAATTCAACGATCTGCGCGATCCGGTAGCGGCCAACTGCCGCGCCGTGATCCTGATGGGCCGCGACTCTGACAAGATCGGCGAAGCCATTGGCGACGCCGTGCCGCTGATTCATGCCGGTTCGCTGGTCGAAGCCGTCGAGCAATGCCGTGCGGTCGCCCAACCGGGTGACGTGGTGCTGCTGTCGCCAGCCTGCGCCAGTTTCGACATGTTCAAGAATTACGAAGACCGTGGTCACCAGTTCGTCCGCGCCGTGGAGGATCTGGTATGAGTCTGCGCAATATCATCAAGCCGTACCCGTCGCCGATCATCACCGGGCGTGGCATCGACCTCGACTTCCCGATGCTCGCCGGTTGCCTGGCGCTGCTGGGCCTGGGCCTGATCATGATTGCCTCGGCGTCCACCGAAGTGGCGGCGGCGCAATCGGGCAGCGCGCTGTACTACATGATTCGCCACCTGATCTACGTGGCGCTGGGCCTGGGTGCCTGCATCGTGACCATGATGATTCCGATCGCCACCTGGCAGCGTCTGGGCTGGATGATGCTGATCGGCGCATTCGGTCTGCTGGTGATGGTGATCGTCCCGGGGATCGGCCGTGAAGTGAACGGGTCGATGCGCTGGATCGGTTTCAGCTTCTTCAACGTTCAGCCCTCCGAGATCGCCAAGGTGTTTGTGGTGATCTACCTCGCCGGTTATCTGGTACGTCGTCAGAAAGAAGTGCGCGAAAGCTGGATGGGCTTCTTCAAGCCATTCATCGTGCTGCTGCCAATGGCCGGCCTGTTGCTGATGGAACCGGACTTCGGTGCCACCGTCGTGATGATGGGGGCGGCAGCAGCCATGCTGTTCCTCGGCGGGGTCGGGTTGTTCCGCTTCTCGCTGATGGTGGTGTTGGCGGTCGGCGCCGTGGTCTTGCTGATTCAAATGCAGCCGTACCGGATGGCGCGTCTGACCAACTTCGCCGACCCGTGGGCCGACCAGTTCGGCGCCGGCTATCAGTTGTCGCAGGCGTTGATCGCTTTCGGTCGCGGTGAGTGGCTGGGCGTCGGCCTGGGCAACAGCGTGCAGAAACA
>NZ_QAIU01000350.1:4248-5050 GCF_003061205.1 Pseudomonas sp. HMWF006 | reverse complement strand
CTACCTGCCTGAAGCACACACCGACTTCGTGTTCTCGGTACTGGCCGAAGAGCTGGGCGCGGTCGGTTCGCTGTGCACCGTTGCGCTGTTCGTGTTCGTGTGTATTCGCGGCATGTACATCGGCCTGTGGGCCGAGAAAGCCAAACAGTTCTTCGCCGCTTATGTGGCTTACGGTCTGTCGTTCCTGTGGATTGGTCAGTTCCTGATCAACATCGGGGTGAACGTCGGCCTGCTGCCGACCAAAGGCCTGACCTTGCCGTTCCTCAGTTATGGCGGCAGTTCCCTGGTGATCTGCTGCGCCTGCCTCGGCTTGTTGCTGAGGATCGAGTGGGAGAGTCGAACCCACCTGGGCAGTGAAGAGATGGAATTCCATGAGAGCGACTTCGCCGAGGAGCCGAACCATGGGCGCTAACGTATTGATCATGGCCGGCGGCACCGGCGGCCACGTGTTCCCGGCGCTGGCCTGTGCCCGCGAGTTTCAGGCGCGCGGCTACACCGTGCACTGGCTCGGCACACCACGCGGGATCGAAAACGATCTGGTCCCGGCGGCCGGCCTGGAACTGCACCGCATCCATGCCACCGGTTTGCGTGGCAAGGGCAAGCTGTCGCTGCTCAAGGCGCCGTTCATGCTGCTCAAATCGGTGTGGCAGGCGCGGGCAATCATTCGTCGGCTGAAGCCGGTGTGTGTCGTCGGCTTCGGAGGTTACGTGACCGGTCCAGGCGGTCTTGCCGCGAAACTGGCCGGTGTGCCGGTGATCGTTCACGAGCAGAACGCCGTGGCCGGCACCGCCAATCGGTTGCT
>NZ_QAIU01000350.1:0-4238 GCF_003061205.1 Pseudomonas sp. HMWF006 | reverse complement strand
GCCCGGGTGTGTGAAGCGTTCCCCGACACCTTTACTCTGTCGGACACCCGCCGTACCACCGGAAACCCGGTGCGCAGCGAGCTGTTCCTCGAAACATCGCGACCTGCCCTGGCCGGCCGCAAAGCGCGTTTGCTGATCCTTGGCGGTAGCCTGGGCGCAGAACCGTTGAACAAGTTGCTGCCTGAAGCCCTGGCCCAAGTCGCTGCCGATTTGCGCCCGGAAGTGTTTCATCAGGCCGGCAAAAACCACGATGAAGTGACTGCAGAGCGCTACCGCGCCGCCGGCGTGGACGCGCAGGTGCAGCCGTTCATCAAAGACATGGCCCAGGCCTATGGCTGGGCTGACCTGGTGGTGTGCCGCGCAGGCGCGTTGACCATCAGTGAGCTGGCTGCCGCCGGTCTGCCGTCGATGCTGGTGCCCTTGCCCCACGCGATCGACGATCACCAGACCCGCAATGCCGATTATTTGGCCCGCGAAGGCGCTGCCTTCCTGATGCCGCAAAGAACGACTGGTGCTGCGGACCTTGCCGCGCGCCTGACAGAGGTCTTGATGCAACCGCAACGACTTGAAGAAATGGCCCGAGCGGCCCGCCGTCTGGCGAAACCCGATGCCACCCGTAGCGTGGTCGACACCTGTCTGGAGGTGGCTCATGGTTGAGAATCAGAAAGCCATGCCACAACCGGAAATGCGCCGCATCCGACGCATCCACTTCGTCGGTATCGGCGGCGTGGGCATGTGCGGCATCGCCGAAGTGTTGCTGAACCTGGGCTATGAAGTGTCCGGTTCCGACCTGAAAGCCTCGCCGGTGACCGAGCGCCTGGAATCGTTCGGTGCGCACATCTTTATCGGCCACCGTGCCGAGAACGCCGCGACTGCCGACGTGCTGGTGGTCTCGAGCGCTGTGAACACCTCCAACCCGGAAGTGGCGACCGCCCTCGAGCGTCGCATTCCGGTGGTGCCGCGTGCCGAAATGCTCGCCGAACTGATGCGCTATCGCCACGGCATCGCCGTCGCCGGTACGCACGGCAAAACCACCACCACCAGCCTGATCGCTTCGGTGTTCGCCGCCGGTGGCCTGGACCCGACGTTCGTCATCGGTGGTCGTCTGAACGCGGCGGGTACCAATGCCCAACTGGGCACCAGCCGGTACCTGATCGCCGAAGCCGATGAAAGCGATGCGAGCTTCCTGCACCTGCAACCGCTGGTGGCAGTGGTGACCAACATCGACGCCGACCACATGGCGACCTACGACGGTGACTTCAACAAACTGAAGAAAACCTTCGTCGAATTCCTGCACAACCTGCCGTTCTACGGTCTGGCGGTGATGTGCCTGGACGATCCGGTGGTGCGCGAAATCCTGCCGCAGGTCAAACGTCCGACCGTGACCTACGGCTTCAGCGAAGACGCCGACGTACGCGCGATCAATGTGCGCCAGCAAGGCATGCAGACGTTCTTCACCGTGCTGCGTCCGGATCGTGAGCCACTGGAAGTCTCGGTGAACATGCCGGGCAACCACAACGTGCTCAACTCGCTGGCGACCATCTGCATCGCCACTGACGAAGGCGTCAGCGATGAAGCCATCGTCCAGGGCCTGTCCGGGTTCCAGGGCGTGGGCCGACGTTTCCAGGTCTACGGCGAACTGCCGGTGGACGGCGGCAACGTGATGCTGGTCGACGACTACGGCCACCACCCGACCGAAGTCGCCGCGGTGATCAAGGCCGTGCGCGGTGGCTGGCCGGAGCGCCGTCTGGTGATGGTCTACCAGCCACACCGCTACAGCCGCACCCGCGACCTGTACGACGATTTCGTCAATGTCCTGGCCGACGCCAACGTGCTGCTGCTGATGGAAGTCTATCCGGCCGGCGAAGAGCCGATTCCGGGCGCCGACAGCCGCAAGCTGTGCAACAGCATCCGCCAGCGCGGTCAGCTCGACCCGATCTACATCGAGCGTGGCGTCGATCTGGCGCCGCTGGTCAAGCCGCTGCTGCGTGCCGGTGACATCCTGCTGTGCCAGGGCGCAGGTGATATCGGCGGACTCGCGCCGAAGCTGTTGAAAAGTGAATTGTTCGCCGGCGCCGTGGCCGCGTCGGTCGAGGGGAAGTTGAAATGACTGCTGCCTACGCCAACCTGTTCTCCACTATCGCGCCGAAAGACTTCGGCCGTGTCGCCGTGCTGTTCGGTGGCCTGAGTGCCGAGCGTGAGGTTTCGCTGAAGTCCGGTAATGCTGTGCTCGAAGCGCTGCAGAGCGCCGGTGTGGACGCGTTCGGCATCGACGTTGGTGCCGACATTCTGCAACGTCTGCTCAGCGAAAAGATCGACCGCGCCTTCATCATTCTTCACGGCCGTGGCGGTGAAGATGGCTCGATGCAGGGCCTGCTCGAAGTGGCGGGCATTCCGTACACCGGCAGCGGCATTCTGGCCTCGGCCCTGGCGATGGACAAACTGCGCACCAAGCAGGTCTGGCATAGCCTCGGGATTCCGACGCCGCGTCACGCCGTGCTGTGCAGCGAAGCCGATTGTATTTCGGCGGCGACGGAACTGGGCTTCCCTTTGATCGTCAAACCGGCGCATGAAGGTTCAAGTATCGGGATGGCCAAAGTGAGTTCTGCGTCCGAGTTGATCGACGCATGGAAAGCGGCCAGTACCTACGATTCGCAAGTCTTGGTCGAACAATGGATTCAAGGTCCGGAGTTCACCATCGCCACCCTGCGTGACCAGGTGTTGCCTCCTATTGCCCTGGGTACACCGCACACGTTCTACGACTACGACGCCAAGTACATCGCCAACGATACCCAGTACCGCATTCCGTGCGGGCTGGATGCCGCCAAGGAAAAGGAACTCATGGATCTCACGGCCAAGGCCTGTGAGGCGCTGGGTATTGCCGGTTGGGGCAGGGCGGACGTGATGCAGGACGCCGACGGGCAGTTCTGGTTTCTCGAAGTGAACACCGCTCCGGGCATGACCGACCACAGTCTGGTGCCGATGGCTGCCCGTGCGGCCGGTCTGGATTTCCAGCAACTGGTTCTGGCCATTCTGGCCGCCAGTGTTGAAGACGCTAGAGGTTAAGACGATGCAAGGCGCTCAGCTCAGACATCAGTCACCCGCACCCGGCCGTAAGCCGGTGCCGCGGGGTGCCAGCCGAATGGTGGCCAAAGAGCCGATGTCTGCGCGCCTGCCGAAAGCCAACTTCGGTTTTCTGAAAAGCCTGTTCTGGCCAGTGCTGCTGGTGGTCCTGGGGTTTGGCACTTACGAAGGCGCGCAGCGGTTACTGCCGTACGCCGACCGGCCAATCACCAAGATCGCCGTGCAGGGCGACCTGAGCTACATCAGCCAGCAAGCGGTGCAGCAGCGAATCGCCCCGTACGTGGCGTCGAGCTTCTTCACCATCGACTTGGCCGGTATGCGCACCGAGCTTGAGCAGATGCCGTGGATTGCTCACGCCGAAGTGCGCCGGGTATGGCCGGACCAGGTGGTGATCCGCCTCGAAGAGCAACTGCCCGTGGCCCGTTGGGGCGACGAGTCGCTGCTGAACAACCAGGGCCAGGCGTTTACGCCCAAGGAACTGGCGAATTACGAACACCTGCCACAGCTGTTCGGTCCACAACGGGCCCAGCAGCAAGTGATGCAGCAGTATCAGGTGCTGAGCCAGATGCTGCGGCCGTTGGGCTTCTCGATTGCACGCCTGGAACTGCGTGAACGCGGGAGTTGGTTCCTGACCACCGGTGCCGGCAGTTCCGGCCCCGGCATCGAGTTGCTGCTGGGACGCGGCAACCTGGTGGAAAAGATGCGCCGCTTCATTGCCATCTATGACAAGACGCTTAAAGACCAGATTACGAACATTGCGCGCATCGATCTGCGCTACGCCAACGGCCTCGCCGTTGGCTGGCGGGAACCTGTAGCGCCGACGACAGCCCAACCCGCTGTCGCAAAGAATTAAGAAGAGGCAGGACCCATGGCAAACGTGCAAAGCGGCAAAATGATCGTCGGTCTGGATATCGGCACCTCCAAAGTGGTGGCGCTGGTAGGCGAGGTCGCGGACGACGGCACGCTGGAAATCGTCGGTATCGGTACTCACCCGTCCCGCGGCCTGAAGAAGGGCGTGGTGGTGAATATCGAGTCCACCGTGCAATCGATCCAGCGCGCGATCGAAGAAGCCCAACTGATGGCGGGCTGCCGCATTCACTCGGCGTTCGTCGGCGTGGCGGGCAATCACATTCGCAGCCTGAACTCCCACGGCA
>NZ_QAIU01000349.1:0-9555 GCF_003061205.1 Pseudomonas sp. HMWF006 | reverse complement strand
AAGATCACACTGGTCACCGTCTGCACCGCCCGCTCGAACTGCATTGATCGACTGGGATCCGCAGATAAGAACCGCCTTGAATCCATAATCGACCCGGTCTTACAGGTCGATGTACCTCTCAACACACCTCGGTCAGCTCCCTCTCCCTCCGGGAGAGGGCTGGGGTGAGGGTCGGCTTTTACTTTCAGGGCTCCAGCCCGATCCCGCGCAAGATCACACTGGTCACCGTCTGCACCGCCCGCTCGAACTGCATGTCCGACAGCGGCTGGTGTTCGTTGAGAATATTCACTTGATGATCGAAGTCGGCGTAATGCTGGGTCGAGGCCCAGATCATGTACAGCAGGCTCGACGGTTCCACCGGCAGAATCCGCTGGTCTTCCACCCATTGGCGGATCTTCGCTTCTTTCATTTTCGCCCAGTCGTACAGGCTCACATCCAGCGCCTCGCCCAGCGTCGGCGCGCCGTGGATGATTTCGTTAGCCCAGACTTTCGAACCGTATGGCCGGCTGCGCGAATGGTTCATCTTGGCGCGGATGTAGCTGCTGAGCACCACCCGTGGATCGTCGAACATTTCGAAACACAGCGCGTCCTGCTTCCAAACTTCCAGCAAGTCGAACAACACCGCGCTGTACAGCTCACTCTTGGTGGAAAAGTAGTAATGCAGGTTGGAGCGCGGCAGTTGCACTTCGGCGGCGATGTCGGCCATGGCGGTGCCGCCGAAGCCTTTTTCGGCGAAGACTTTTTCCGCCGCCAGCAGGATTTTCTCGACGTTACTGCGACGAATCTCGATCTTGTGATTGCCCATGTGGGCTCCCTGACAACAGCGTTGCCCAAGACTAGCATCCGCTCTGGTGCGCGGGCGAACGCGACAAACAAAACTTCGTACGAAGGACAGCGGGTGGCTAAACTGACGCTTTTTATTCTGCCAACGAGGTATCCGCGATGCTGTTCAAGAATCTCCTGACCACCACTGCCCTGCTCGCTTCGCTGTTCGCCGCCACCTCCGTGTTGGCTCACGCCCACCTGAAAAGCCAGACCCCGGCTGCCGACAGCACCGTCACTGCACCGGCTGACCTGCGCCTGACCTTCTCCGAAGGCGTCGAAGCCAGTTTCACCAAAGTCACCTTGACCAGGGATGGCGCACCGATCGCGCTCAAGCCGCTGACCACCCAAGGTGACAAGAAAACCCTGATCGTCACCCCCGCCGCACCACTGACGGCGGGTGAATACAAAGTCGAGTGGCACGCCGTGTCCGTCGATACGCACAAAAGCGAAGGCGCCTATCAGTTCAAGGTTGGCCAGTGATTGATGAATGAAGCGCTGGTGCTGTGCCGCTTCCTGCATTTCACCGTGGTGTTGATGCTGTTCGGCGCCTGGCTGTTCCGGCCGTTGCTGCTCAACGGTGAAGCGCTGGCGCTGGATCGGCAGTTGACGCGCCTGACGCGTTGGCTGACGGCCATTGCACTGGCCAGCGGCATTGCCTGGGCGCTGCTGATCACGGCGAGCATGGCCGGTTCGGCGGCGGCAGCGTTTGACGTGGACACGGTTGCCTTGGTGCTGGGCAATACGTTTTTTGGCCAGGTGTGGCGCTGGCACCTGCTGATCAATGCGCTGCTACTGACATTGCTGTTCACTCCGTGGCGTTCAAACCTGGCGTTACGGCTGGGCTTGAGCGGCGCGCTGCTGGCCACGCTGGCGCCGGTCGGTCATGGTGCGATGCTCGATGGCTTGAGCGGGCAACTGCTGATTCTCAACCAGGTCATCCACCTCACCTGCGTCGCCGCGTGGCTCGGCGGACTGTTGCTGCTGGTGATGATTCTGCGTCAGCCGAGTCAGCCGCGTGAGGTGTTGCGACGCTTCAGCGGTCTCGGTTACTGGCTGGTGGCCGGGCTGCTGATCACCGGATTGATCAACGTGCGCGTGCTGACCGGCCAGTGGTGGCCAACGCCGTTGTTCAGCGGTTTTGCCCTGATTCTGCTGATCAAGGCGGCGCTGGTGGTGGGCATGCTGGCGCTGGCGCTGTTCAACCGCTTGCGGATTGATGATTGCGAACAACGGATGGGCGCGCTCAAGCGCAGTGTGGTGCTGGAGTGGCTGTTGGGGATGGGGGCGGTGGCAGCGGTTTCGCTACTCGGCACCCTGCCCCCGATGATCACAGGATAAACGCCGTTCAACTGTGGGAGCGAGCTTGCTCGCGAAGGCGGTGTGTCAGATAAAGAAATGTCACTGATACATCGCTTTCGCGAGCAAGCTCGCTCCCACAGGGTTATGCATTGGGTCAATGAGGTTGTGTGTCGCCCGCCGCGGTATCAATACTGACCACCACCGACATCCCCGGACGCAACCGCTCCTCTTCCTGCTGCCCCTCATCAATGGTGATCCGCACCGGCACCCGCTGGGCGATTTTCACGAAGTTGCCGGTGGCGTTATCGGCTTGCAACAGCGCGAATTCCGAACCGGTGCCCGGCGAAATATGCTGCACGTGACCGGTGAATCTGCGGTGGTTCAACGCATCGACGGTGAAACGCACCGGTTGCCCGACGCGCACGCTGTCCATCTGGGTTTCCTTCATGTTGGCGATCACCCATTTCTGGTTCGGCACCAGCGCCATCAACTGCGCCCCGGAGTTGACGTAGGCGCCGAGGCGCACGCCAATCTGCCCGAGCTGGCCGTCACGCGGGGCGACGATGCGGGTGTTCGACAGGTCAATCCGCGCCAGTTGCACCGCCGCTTCCGCGCTGGCCACCGCCGCCTCCAGCGAACCGCGATTGACGATCACCGTTTGCAGGTCCTGCCGGGCGATTTCCAGATTGGCCTTGGCTTGCGCCACCGCCGCGACACTTTGCGCGTTGGCCGCCAACGCCACGTCCATTTCACGCTTGGACACCGAGCCGTCACTCACCAGCTCCTTGTTGCGCCGCAGATCGGCCTCGCTTTTGCGCAACTGCGCTTCACTGTCGGCCTGCACCGCCTGACGCAACTTGATGGTCGCTTCGGCACTGTTGCGCTGCTGCACCACGTTAGCCAGCGCGGCTTTCTGCACCGCCAGTTGCGCCAACGCCTGATCGAGGCGTTGCTGATAAATCCGGTCGTCCAGACGCACCAGCAAATCACCAGCCTTCACGTACTGAAAATCCTGCACCGGCACCTCGAACACGTAGCCGCTGAGCTGCGGCCCGATGATCGTCACCTGCCCGCGTATCAGAGCGTTTTCGGTGGTCTCCACCGCGCTGCTGAACGGCGGCAATTGCCAGGCATACAACACGATCAACACGCCGACGATGGCGATCGCGGCAAAGCCCAGCGACGAGATGATCCGCACCCGCAGCGAGCGCGGTTCGGTGTTGGGCGAGGACGGCGGCGCCGCACCTTCAGGCGTGGCAGCGATGGCATTGGTGGTTGTGGTGGTCGGTTCGGTCATGAAGTAGAAGCACCGCTAGGTGGTACGGAAGGCGCAGAGGCGACGGCTTTGGTGGTGCTCATCAGCCACAGTGCACGAATGGACAGCCAGATCATGGTCAGCACCGCAATCACGGCGATCAGCATGAACACATCGTTGTAGGCCAGCACGTTGGCCTCGCGAGTCGCGGCGTTGGACAAGCTGCGAATACCCGCCAGGTTGCGCAGGCTCGGGTCGGCCAGCAACGAGCCGTACGCCGAGCCGCCGCTCTGCACGCGCGCGGCCACCAACGGGTCAGACAACGTGAGGTGCTCAACGATGTGACTGGAATGAAATTTTTCCCGAGCGATCTGGAAGGTGCCCAGAAGTGCCGCGCCCAGCAGGCCGCCGAGGTTGTTGCAGATCCCGAACAGCACGGAAAAGCTCACCAGGTTGCGTGGATTGGTCAGCACATTGCGAGTACCGAAGACCATGGTCGGGCCGAGGAAAAACGTGCTGCCGAAGGCCAGCAGGAACTGACTGAAGTAGAGGTTTTCCGGGCGGGTCAGGTTGTTGGAAAAGCTGTCCATCATCGACCCGGTGGCCATCAGCGCCAGCGAGATGATCAAAGGCATCAGCAGGTGTTTGGGGTCAATGGTCAGCGCACTGGTCAACAGCCCCGCGACACTGCCGATCAGCATCACCACGTAGAGGCTGTGCAACTGCTCATAGCCCATGTTCAGGTTCTGCATGAAACCGACCGCACCGGTGGACTGCTCCGAGGTGACCATGCGAATCAGGGTCACCGCCAGCGCCAGGCGGATCATCACCCCGCTGCCGAGCCAGCGGGTCATCAGCAGCGGGTTGCTGCGGTTATGTTCGATGGCCAGACCGGCGAGGATCAAGGCAATCGAGGCGGCCAGCGCATAGCCGATCCAGTTGGCCTCCAGCCACCAGTCGATACGCCCCAACGACAACACCGCACACAGCAGCGCTACACCGGTAGCCAGAATCGCAAAGGTGAGGAAGTCGAGGGGTTCGAACGTCTTGAAGCGATCGCCCGGCGGCAACTTGAGCATCAATACGCAGCCCAGCGAGAGCAGCGCCATGCCCAATTCGAACAGGTACAGGCCACGCCATTCGGCGATCTGCAGTAAATCTTCAGAGAATAATCGCGCCAGCGGCAGCGCCAGTTGTGAAGTGCCCAGGCCGAGCACCAGTGCCTTCATCCGCCACTTCGCCGGAAACGCCTGGACCATGTAATACAGGCCCAGCGAACTGAGTGCCGCGCCGACCATGCCGTGGGCCGCCCGCACCGCCACCGCCGAGTTCAGGTCATTGACGAACAAATGGCCGAAGGTCACCAGTGCATACAGCACCAGAAACACTTCGGTGAACGCGCGCAAACCGAACTGCTGGCGAAACTTCACCAGCAGCAGGTTCATCGACACATTGGTCATCACGAACGCCGCCGGCAACCAGGCCATCTCCGCCGTGGTCGCCCCGAGCGCACCTTGCAGGTAAGGCAGGTTGGCGACCACCAGCGAGTTACCCAAACCACCGGTCACCGCCACCAGCACACCGACCAGCGCATACGCCAGGCGCTTGGGATTGGAGTGCAAAGGCGTCGAAGGGGAACCGGGCAGGCTGGGCTTTTCGTGGGGCTGCCAGTTGCGCGGGGCGTATTGATCCATGGAAAGGCCTTGTGCGGAACGTGGGTGAAGTTTGCCGCAAATTGACCGGCAACACACTCATCCCCTGTCATCCACCAAACCCTGTGGGAACTGGCTGGCCAGCGATGAGGCCGGCATATCCAGCATCCTTGTTGAATGACACTGCGCAATCGCTGGCCAGCCAGCTCCCACAGGGTTGGGTGGCGAATTGAACATTCAGGCGCCAACAAGTCATCGTATAACTTGCTGTTGACATTCCCCGAAAACGTAGGAAATATTCGCAACCATGTTGTACGACGACGTATAACAAATAATAAAAACAACAACCGAAACAGGGAGCGTCACAGTGAGCACACTCGTCTGCAATTCCGTCCGCCCTTCGCGCTTTTCCGCCCCTCGCCCATGCACGACCTTGAGCCTGATCGGCTGCAGCAGCCTCGCCCTCGCCCTGCCGATGAGCGCCGGTGCCGAAGGTTTTATCGACGACAGCAAGGCCACGCTGAACCTGCGCAACGCCTACTTCAATCGCAACTTCGTCAACCCGGCCTACCCGCAGGGCAAAGCTGAAGAGTGGACGCAGAACTTCATCCTCGACGCCAGATCCGGCTTCACCCAAGGCACTGTCGGTTTCGGTCTCGACGTGCTGGGGCTGTATTCACAGAAGCTCGACGGCGGTAAAGGCACCGGCGGTACGCAACTGCTGCCGATCCACGATGACGGGCGCCCGGCCGACAATTTCGGCCGGCTCGGTGTGGCGCTGAAGGCCAAGGTGTCGAAGACCGAGCTGAAGGTCGGCGAATGGATGCCGGTGTTGCCGATCCTGCGTTCGGACGACGGACGCTCACTGCCGCAGACCTTTCGCGGCGGCCAGATCACCTCCACCGAGATCAACGGCCTGTCCGTCTACGGCGGTCAGTTTCGCGGCAACAGCCCACGCAATGACGCAAGCATGGAAGACATGTCAATGAACGGCCGCGGCGCGTTCACTTCCGATCGCTTCAACTTTGGCGGCGGCGAATACACCTTCAACGACAAACGCACCCTGGTCGGCGTGTGGTACGCCGAACTCAGCGACATCTACCAGCAGCAGTACTTCAACGTCAGCCACAGCCAGCCGCTGGGCGACTGGACACTGGGTGCCAACCTCGGCTTTTTCACTGGCAAGGAAGACGGCAGTGCCCGCGCCGGCGACCTCGACAACAAGACCGCCTTCGCCCTGCTCTCAGCCAAATACGGCGGCAACACCTTCTATGTCGGTCTGCAGAAACTCTCCGGTGACGATGCCTGGATGCGGGTCAACGGCACCAGCGGCGGCACCCTGGCCAACGACAGTTACAACGCCAGTTATGACAACGCCAGGGAACGCTCCTGGCAACTGCGCCACGACTACAACTTCGTCGCCCTCGGCATCCCGGGCCTGACCCTGATGAACCGCTACATCAGCGGCGACAACGTGCACACCGGCACCGTGACCGACGGCAAGGAATGGGGCCGCGAGTCGGAGCTGGCCTACACGGTGCAAAGCGGCCCGTTGAAAAACCTCAACGTGAAATGGCGCAACGCGACGATCCGCCGGGACTTCAGCACCAACGAGTTCGACGAGAACCGGGTCTTTATCAGCTATCCGATTTCGTTGTTGTAAGCAGATCTCTTTTTACCCTGTGGGAGCGAGCCTGCTCGCAAAGGCGCCTTGTCAGTCGATGCAAGAGTGCCTGGACCGGCCTCATCGCCGGCAAGCCAGCTCCCGCAGGTATCAGCGTTGTTTTGAATTAGCGCATTCACCACAAAATCCTGTGGGCGCTGGCTTGCCAGCGATGGCGGCGGCAGATTCACCATGGATGTTGATTGACACACCGCTTTCGCGAGCAGGCTCGCTCCTGCAAGGGATTGCGTTGCCAGGTGGGCATTGTGGTGATCGAAAAGTGTTTTGGGCCTTCCGTCATTTACACCAAAAGTCGCGTTGACAAGTTCCGGAAACCCTACCGATACTTCAGCCAAGTCATACGACAACCTACAACAAACTTAAAAACAAAACATGTAAGGGATTGCCATGACGCCTACTTCTGCACCCCGCGCCCCTTTCAATCGCCTGCTGCTGACCGGCGCTGCCGGTGGCCTCGGCAAGGTCCTGCGTGAACGCCTGCGCCCCTATGCCAAGGTGTTGCGCCTGTCCGACATCGCCGCCCTCGCCCCGGCCACCGATGATCGCGAAGAAATCGTGCTCTGCGACCTCGCCGACAAACACGCCGTGCACCAACTGGTCGAAGGCGTGGATGCGATCCTGCACTTCGGCGGCGTCTCGGTGGAGCGGCCGTTCGAAGAAATCCTCGGGGCCAACATCTGCGGCGTCTTCCATATCTACGAAGCGGCGCGCCGGCACGGCGTGAAGCGCGTGATCTTCGCCAGCTCCAACCACGTCATCGGTTTCTACAAGCAGGACGAAAAACTCGACGCCAGCTCAGCGCGCCGTCCCGATGGTTACTACGGTTTGTCCAAGTCCTACGGCGAAGACATGGCCAGTTTCTACTTCGATCGCTACGGCATCGAGACCGTCAGCATCCGCATCGGCTCCTCGTTTCCCGAGCCGCAAAACCGCCGGATGATGCACACCTGGTTGAGCTTCGACGACCTCACGCAACTGCTCGAACACTCGTTGTACACGGCGAACGTCGGCCACACCGTGGTTTACGGCATGTCCGACAACAAGGACCTGTGGTGGGACAACCGCCTGGCCAGCCACCTCGGGTTCACGCCGAAAGACACCTCTGAAGTGTTCCGCGAACAGGTCGAGGCACAACCGATGCCAGCGGCCGATGACCCGGCACGCATCTATCAGGGCGGCGCGTTTGTCGCGGCAGGTCCGTTCGGTGACTGATCACGCTGACCACGACACAAGGGGATGAATATGCAAGCCGAATTGATCGTCGATGCCCGCAATGCCGTGGGTGAAAGCCCGGTCTGGGTGCCGCAGGACAACGCCCTGTACTGGGTGGACATCCCCAACGGCGGGCTGCAACGCTGGAGCGCCGACACCGGCCACGTCCATGCGTGGAAAACCCCGGAAATGCTCGCCTGCATCGCTCGTCACCGCCGGGGTGGCTGGGTCGCTGGCATGGAGAGCGGTTTCTTTCATCTGCACCCGCACAGCGACGGCAGCCTCGACAGCGAACGACTCGCCAGCGTTGCACACAGCCGCAATGACATGCGCCTCAACGACGGCCGCTGCGATCGTCAGGGCCGCTTCTGGGCCGGCAGTATGGTGCTGGACATGGGCCTGAACTTGCCCGAAGGCCGGCTGTACCGCTACGGCACCGGGCAGTCGGGCGTGATCGAAGCGCAACTGGACGGTTTCATCGTGCCCAACGGCCTCGGTTTCAGCCCCGACGGCAAGACGATGTATGTGTCTGATTCGCACCCCGCCGTGCAATTGATCTGGGCCTTCGATTACGACAACGACAGCGGCACGCCGTCGAATCGCCGTGTATTCATCGACATGAATCATTTCCCCGGACGCCCCGACGGGGCTGCTGTGGATGCCGAGGGTTTCTACTGGATCTGTGCCACCGACGCCGGCCTCATTCACCGCGTCGCGCCGGACGGTCGACTCGATTTCTCGCTGGCCGTACCGGTGAAAAAACCGACCATGTGCGCCTTCGGCGGCAGCCGTATGGACACCTTGTTCGTGACCTCGATTCGTCCCGGCGATGACCACGATCCGCAATCCCTGGCCGGCGGCGTGTTCGCCCTTAACCCCAACGTCAAGGGCCTGCCGGAGCCGATATTCGACGATGTGCTGTAACACCCGCCTCTGCTGCACCGCTGCGCCTTGAACACAACAATAACAAGACTGGAGACTCACCCCCATGTACTTCAAACGCACCTTGCTCGCCGTCGCTTTACCGTTTGCCTTTACTCTCGCCAGCGCCGCGCAGGCGCTGGAAATCAAATTCGCCGACATTCACCCCGCCGGTTACCCGACCGTGGTCGCGGAAGAAAGCATGGGCAAAACCCTGACCAAAGAAACCAACGGCGACCTCACCTTCAAGTATTTCCCGGGCGGCGTGCTCGGTTCGGAAAAGGAAGTCATCGAACAGGCTCAGGTCGGCGCAATCCAGATGACCCGCGTCAGCCTCGGCATCGTCGGCCCGGTGGTGCCGGATGTGAACGTGTTCAACATGCCGTTCATCTTCCGCGACCAGGCGCACATGCGTGCGGTGATCGACGGCGACGTCGGCGATGCGATCCTCGACAAGATCACCCAATCGGAATTCGGTCTGGTCGCGCTGGCCTGGATGGACGGCGGCACGCGCAACCTCTACACCAAGAAACCGGTGCGCAAACTCGAAGACCTCAAGGGCATGAAGATCCGCGTGCAAGGCAACCCGATGTTCATCGAAACCATCAATGCCATGGGCGGCAACGGCATTGCGATGGACACCGGGGAAATCTTCAGCGCCCTGCAGACCGGCGTGATCGACGGCGCGGAAAACAACCCGCCAACCC
>NZ_QAIU01000348.1:4801-8774 GCF_003061205.1 Pseudomonas sp. HMWF006 | reverse complement strand
GTACCACCGAGACCGCCGCCAAGACCGCCGCCGACGCCCCCTGAAGCGGTGCCGTTGTCCACCAGTCCGCCGGCTTTGCCGACCGCCGTGCCGACGTTGCTCAGGGCGCCGCCGACCGTATTGGTCAGCGCGTTGCCGTTGCCGGCGCCGGTCACTTTGTCGCCCACGCCGTCAACCGCAGTGCCGACTTGTTTGATCAGGCCGTTGAGTGGAGCGCCGAGCCCGGTTGCATCACCGACTTTGTCGGTGGTGCTTTCCACCATGGCAATCACCGGCACCAGCCCGTTGCCGACACTCTTGGTCACGGAACCGAGCGGCCCGGTGGTGGTGGCGACACTGAGGGTGTCACCGAGCATAGTGACTTTCTCGCCAACACCGTCGAGCACCGGTGCGACTTTGGTCACCACGCCGCCCACCACGGGAACGCTGTTGGTGGCGGTGGCGAGCTTGCCACTCAGGTCCGAGACGCCGCTGCCGACATCCGCGACCACGCCGCCGACGGACGACGCGGTGACACCCAGACCGTTATCGACGGTGCCTAACTTGCCGATGCCGTTGGCCACGCCATCACCCAGTGTGGTGACCACCTTGCCTGCTGTTTTGGCGGCGCTTTGCACCACGCCACCGACCACAGGCACGGCGCTCAGGGAGTCGCCGACCTGACCGACGCCAGTGCCGACGCCGGCGACGGTATTACCGACATCCTGGACCAGGGTGCTGGTCACCAGTGGTGAAGGTGTCGGCGTGGTCGGGGTGGTTGGACCACCTGGATCGGTCGGCGTGGTTGGTGTTGTCGGGGTGGTCGTGCCACCGGTTCCGCCCGTGCCGCCAGTGCCGCCAGTGCCCGCAGTACCACCGGTGCCACTTGAACCACCGGTTCCACTGGTGCCGCCGTTAGCCGCTCCTGGTGCCGCGCCATCGGAGGATGAGCTGCCCGAACTGCTGTGATGACCGCCACCGCCACTGCTGCAGCCGGCGAGGCCGAGGGAGAGGATCAATGCCAGAGTAATTGCCGATTTGCACCACACGTCTTGAGTTTTCATGATTGAGATTCCTTGCACCTGTCACAACATTCGTCGTTTTCGATGGCTCGCCGATCTGTCGCCGGCAATGCCTCGTCCGTGGTGCCAATCTCAATCGCGCGGTCAGTTCACGCCATTCTCAAGTTGGTATTAACGCCTTTATATATAAGGGGCTGCGCAGTGCCTAAGAACTAATACCGGGGTGATAGGCAGGCAAAAAAAAGCCTTGAAAATCAAGGCCGGGTTTTTTGCCGCAGGGAGCAAAGCGGGAAGAAAAACTTAAGTGATATATACAATTTACAGGCTTGCCCCGCCAGTGAAATGCACGCAACGGAGCATCTGTGGCGAGGGGATTTATCCCCGCTCGGCGGCGCAGTCGTCGCAATCAGATGTACCGGGTGTATCAGATTCACCGCAGGTGCTTGTGCTGGGGCGGCTGCGCGCCCCAACGGGGATAAATCCCCTTGCCACAGGCAGCAGGTCATTTTTCCGGTTGTTCAGGCCAGCGGCTGCCACTGCCCAACCATGTGCTGCAGATCCCCGGCACCCACCAGGCGCAATTCACCGCTGGACCCAGGCGCGCTCGCCAGCAGTGTCACCTCGCTCGGCAAGCGCACCGGTTTGCGAAAGTGCACGGTGATTTCCAGATTCGCCCGGGGCAAGTGATCGGCCAGCGCTGCCAGCGTGCGAGCCTTGTTCCACAAGCCATGGGCGATGGCCGTGGGGAAGCCGAATACCTTGGCACTCGCGGCGCTCAGATGAATCGGGTTGTAGTCTCCGGACACCCTGGCGTACTGCCGGCCGATGTCCGTCGGGGCTTTCCAGTGCGCCACTTCCACCAGCGTTTGCGCGGGCTCCCAGTCCTGTTCGGGCGACTCGCCTGCCAGTTTCACCCCGCGACAGAGCATGCGGCTTTCGGCTTCCCACAGCGGTCCGAGCTGGTCGTCCAGAGTGGTCAGCACATCAAACGTCGCGCCCTTCGGATGCGGTTGCAGGTTGAGCACGCGAACGCTCACTTGCGCGCGACTGATCCCGCCCATCGGCCGCACTACGCGGATGCAGTTGCTCAGGTGAATCAGCCCCAGCAGCGGAAACGGAAAGTCTTTCTCCGTGAGCAATTGCATCTGCAACGCGAAGGCGAGGATATGCGGATAAGTCGGCGGCAACAGGCCGTCATCGGCAAAGCCACAGACCTTGCGATAGGCCGCCAGTTTTTGTGCGTCGACATCGACCCAGCAGCGCAAACCGCTGTCGGGCAACTGGGTGCCGCTGATCTTGCGACGCGTCGCGGCCCGCACATACAGGCCGGGCAGGCGCGGTTCGCGGTCGAGGGTGTGCCATTCAATGCTCATGTCTACGCCCCCAGAACACTTTGGCCGCAGACCCGCAGCGCCTGGCCGGTGAACGCGCCAGTGCCCGGTTGCGCCAGCCATGCCACCGCTTCGGCGACGTCCTGGGGCAAGCCGCCCTGGCCCAGTGAACTCATGCGCCGCCCGGCTTCGCGCAGGCCGAACGGGATATGCGCGGTCATTTGGGTTTCGATAAAACCCGGTGCCACGGCATTGATGCTGATACCGCGCTCGAGCAATGTCGGGGCCCACGCCTGAGCCAGTCCGATCAACCCGGCCTTGCTCGCGGCATAGTTGGTCTGCCCGCGGTTGCCGGCGATGCCGCTGATCGAGGCCAGCAAAATCACCCGTGCGTTGTCGTGCAAGGTGCCGTTGTCGAGCAGGGCCTTGGTCAGCACTTGCGGGGCGTTGAGGTTGACCGCCAGCACCGCGTCCCAGAATTCCGGGGTCATGTTGGCCAGGGTCTTGTCACGGGTGATGCCGGCGTTATGCACCAGAATGTCGAGGCCGTCCGGCAGGTGTTCGATCAGTTGCGTGGCAGCGTCTTCGGCACAGATATCGAGGGTGATGCTGCGACCGCCGAGGCGCGCCGCCAGGGCATCAAGATCGGTCTTGGCCGGCGGCACGTCGAGCAGAATCACCTCGGCGCCATCACGGGCCAGCGTTTCGGCGATGGACGCTCCAATGCCCCGCGCGGCACCGGTGACCAGCGCCTTGCGCCCGGCCAGGGGGCGGGTCCAGTCGGTCACTGGCGTAGTGCACGCCGTCAGCCGAATCACTTGCCCGGAAACAAACGCACTTTTCGGCGAAAGGAAAAACCGCAGCGGGCCTTCCAGCTGATCTTCGGCGCCTTCGCCGACATAAATCAGTTGCAGGGTGCCGCCGCTGCGCAGCTCCTTGGCCAGCGAGCGTGAGAAACCTTCCAGCGCCCGTTGCGCGCTGGCCGCAAAGGGATCGCGCAGGGTTTCCGGCGCCCGGCCGAGAATCACCAGATGTGCGCTGTGCTCGAGATTTTTCATCAGCGGCTGAAAAAACTCGCGCAACTGCTTGAGCTGGTCGGTGTGCTGCAGGTCGCTGGCGTCGAACACCACGGCCTTGAGTTTCGGGCCGTGGCCGGGAATCCACGCGGCGGCCATCGAAGGTTCGGTGCCGTAGCTGTAGATCGCATCGGTCAGGCGGTTGGCAAAGGTATTGACCCGCTCTGCCAGCGGCCCGCCACCGAGCAGCAGCGCACCGTCCACCGGCCGCAGGCGCCCGGTCTGCCAGCGTTCCAGTCGCACCGGCGACGGCAGGCCCAAAGCCCCGACCAAACGGTGGCCGATGGACGAGTTGGCGAAGTCGATATAGCGGTCAGACATGGAACGCTCTCCAAAAGTTGGGGTTCAAAGTGTGGACTACCCACGGCAATCAATCGTTCGATCCACGCAATAAGGCCTACGCTAGAACAGCAGAGTAGACCACCGACCCTGTGGGAGCTGGCTTGCCAGCGATAGCGGAGTGTCAGCCACTGAAAAGGTTGGATGTGCCGGCCCCATCGCTGGCAAGCCAGCTCCCACAGGGTTCTCTATGAACCCGGATATTCAACAAGGAGTTATTCATGAG
>NZ_QAIU01000348.1:3665-4791 GCF_003061205.1 Pseudomonas sp. HMWF006 | reverse complement strand
TTACGCCACCGCCAGCAATCAGGCAATGCTCACCGCCGCTCTGGAAGGCCTGATCGAACGCTACAACCTGCACGGCCAGCGCATTGGCGAAGTGGTGGCGGGCGCAGTATTGAAATTGTCACGGGATATGAACCTGACCCGCGAATGCGTGCTGGGCTCACGCCTGTCCCCGACCACCCCGGCCTATGACATCCAGCAGGCCTGCGGCACCGGCCTGGAAGCAGCATTGCTGGTGGCCAACAAAATTGCCCTCGGCCAGATTGATTGCGGTATTGCCGGCGGCGTCGACACCACCTCGGACGCGCCAATCAGCGTCAGCGA
Organism: Pseudomonas sp. HMWF006; assembly: GCF_003061205.1. Classification (NCBI taxonomy): domain Bacteria; kingdom Pseudomonadati; phylum Pseudomonadota; class Gammaproteobacteria; order Pseudomonadales; family Pseudomonadaceae; genus Pseudomonas; species Pseudomonas sp. HMWF006. The sequence goes on along the minus strand of NZ_QAIU01000348.1, from coordinate 4,470 downwards.
AGGCCTGCGCAAAATCCTCTTGCAAGCCAACCGCGCGAAGACCACCGGCGACAAACTGAAGACCTTCCTGCAACTGCGGCCGCAACACCTGATTCCGGAGTTTCCGCGCAATGGCGAGCCGCGTACCGGGCTGTCGATGGGCCAACACTGCGAGTTGATGGCGCAGACCTGGAACATCCCGCGCGAAGAACAGGATCAACTGGCCCTCGAAAGCCACCACAAACTCGCCGCGTCCTACAGCGAGGGCTGGCACAACGATTTGATGACGCCGTTCCTCGGCCTGACCCGCGACAACAATCTGCGCCCGGACCTGACCCTGGAAAAACTCGCCACGCTGAAGCCAGCCTTCGAGAAAAACGCCAGGGGCACGTTGACGGCGGGCAACTCCACGCCGCTGACTGATGGCGCTTCGGTGGTGCTGTTGGGCAGCGAGGAATGGGCGAACGCGCGCGGGCTGCCGATCCTCGCTTATCTGCGTGACGGTGAGGCGGCCGCGGTGGACTTCGTCAATGGCGCCGAAGGTCTGCTGATGGCTCCGGTGTACGCGGTGCCGCGTTTGCTGGCGCGCAATGGCCTGACCTTGCAGGACTTCGACTATTACGAAATTCATGAGGCGTTCGCGGCGCAGGTGCTGTGCACGCTGAAGGCCTGGGAAGATCCCGAATATTGCAAAACCCGTCTGGGCCTCGACGCGCCGCTGGGCTCGATCAATCGCAGCCGGCTCAATGTGAAGGGCAGTTCGCTGGCGGCCGGGCATCCATTTGCCGCCACCGGCGGGCGCATCGTGGCCAACCTGGCCAAGTTG
>NZ_QAIU01000348.1:0-3644 GCF_003061205.1 Pseudomonas sp. HMWF006 | reverse complement strand
CCGCCATTATCGAGCGCTAGAAAAGGCCCCTCACCCTAGCCCTCTCCCAGAGGGAGAGGGGACTGATCGCGGGAAATTGCAGACCTACGCTGACGTGAGAGAACAACGCTGAATCCAGAATCGACCCAGTCTGGAGAATTTTGCCAGTCCAAATTCGACGCGGTATTTCAGGTCGATGTATAACGCCAGACACCTCGGTCAGCCCCTCTCCCTCCGGGAGAGGGGCTGACCGAGGTTCAGGTACGAAAACGACGTACCAACCCGTCCAGCTCATTCGACAGCCCCGCCAGACTCTGCGAATCCTGCTGTGCCGAGTTCGCCAGTTCCGCCACCAGTTGCGCATCGCCATGAATCTGGCTGATGTGCCGATTGATGTCTTCAGCCACCTGATGCTGCTCTTCGGCGGCGGTGGCGATTTGCGTGTTCATGTCACGAATCACGTCGACCGACTCACGGATCTGACCGAAGCTCTCGCGCGCTTCGCCGATGCGCGTCACCGACTGCTGCGAGACTTGCAGGCTGGCGTGCATCTGTTGCGTGACCTCGCTGGTGCGCTTGGCCAAGTTGCCGAGCAAGCCGTCGATTTCCGCCGTCGAGTCCGCCGTGCGTTTGGCCAGTGCGCGCACCTCATCCGCCACCACGGCAAAGCCGCGCCCCTGTTCACCGGCGCGGGCTGCTTCGATGGCGGCGTTGAGTGCCAGCAGGTTGGTCTGCTCGGCGATGGAGCGGATGGTGCCGAGAATCGACTGAATATCGTTGCTGTCGCGCTCCAGTTGCTGCATCGACTGTGCCGACTGCTCCAGCTCCTGGCTCAGTTGATCAACGCTGTGCACGGCTGCATCAATCTGCTGTTGCCCCTGGCGGGCCTGACGCTGGCCGCTGTCGGCGGAGTCCGCCGCCTGACTGCACGAGCGGGCGACTTCGTTGGCGGTGGCGACCATTTCGTGGAACGCCGTCGACACCATGTCTACCGCTTCACGCTGTCGTCCGGCCGCTTCGGCCATGTCGCTGGAGACCCGGGTCGAGCTCTGCGAGGTGGCGAGGATTTTTCCGGCGGCGCCGCCGATGTGCTGAATCAGACTGCGGATTGCGGTGAGGAACTGATTGAACCAGTTGGCCAGTTGCGCGGTTTCGTCGTTGCCACGGATGTCGAGGTTTTTGGTCAGGTCGCCTTCGCCCTGCGCGATGCCTTCCAGGCCACTGGCGACGCTGCGGATCGGACGCACGATCAGGCTGGCAAAACTGGCGCCGACCACGGCGAACAGCACGGCGAGCACGGCGGCGATGATCGCGATCAGCCAGGTCAGTTGCGTGGCCGAGCTCATCACATCGCTCTGCTTGATCAGGCCGACGAAGGTCCAGCCCAATTGCTCCGACGGCCAGACGTTGGCCATGTAGCGCTCACCGTTAAGCTCGACTTCGACCAGGCCTTTGCCGGCCTTGGCCAGCTGCGCATAACCTGCGCCGAGGCTGTCCAGCGGCTTGAAATTGTGTTCCGGCTGTTTCGGGTCGACCAGCACCGTGCCGCTGTTTTCCAGGAGCATCAGGTAGCCGGTTTCGCCCAGCTTGATCTGCTTGACGATCTCGGTGAGCTGCTTGAGCGTCACGTCGATGCTGACCACGCCGCCGTTGCTGCCGAGTTTGTTGTCGATGGTGCGCACGGTGCTGACGTAGGTCGCATCGTCCTGCGCCCAGTAGTAAGCGGCGGTCCGGAACGGTTTGCCCGGTTTGGCCTGGGCCGCCTTGTACCACGGCCGTTGACGCGGGTCGTAGTTGTTGAGTTTGGGATCATCCGGCCACGACACGTAGCCGCCGGCGGCGGTGCCGACGATGGCATAGGCGTACGCCGGGTGAGCGTTGCCCAGATCCTGCAGGAACGCGAAGACCTTTTTATCCATCTCACCCTGGGGGATGGATTCGGCGTTGGCGCTCATGTAGGTCTTGAGGCTGTCGTCGGTGTTTTTGATCAGCGGTTGCGACGCCAGGTAATCGACGTTCTGGCTTATGCCATCAAAAAACAGCTGCATGGCATTGCTGACCTGACGAATTTCGCGACCGCTACTGTCGACAAAACTGTCCCGGGCATCGCTGCGCAGGTTCATCACCACCAGGGTCGCGACCAGCACCACTGGCAAGCAGGCGATGATTGCAAACGCCCACGTCAATTTCTGTTTGATGTTCATCCGCGCTCCAGATTTTCTTGTAGGCCCACGCAGTGCAGATGACTTGTGGTTTATTGGCAGCCGAAAACGGTGTGGATCACCCGTTTCCCTGAGTGCGACATCGCTGATTCTTGTGGAACGATTGTCGGACAAATCCCTCTGTCATTGAGGACTTCGGCTGCAAAACGGGGAAATTGAGGGCACTGCGGAAAAATCTTGCGACGGGTGTGAAGGCAACTGTCAGATTCTGTCGCAAATGCCCTTGAACACGGGCGCCTACAAGTTCGGTGGGCTCGGCTATGATTCGCAACGGTCATGTACGCGTAGCGTTGGCGCCGTTCAATCCGGCACAGTGTGTGCATTCTCAAGGTTCACAGGTCGGCAACCCCTCCCCGTGATGCGAGGATTGCCGTATAACGAGTGACATTCGCGTGTTTGGTAATAAAGGACCCACAATAAAAGCTGATGAAGACTCCAAAACGCATTGAACCCCTGATCGAGGACGGTCTGGTCGACGAAGTGCTGCGCCCACTGATGAGTGGTAAAGAAGCAGCTGTTTATGTGGTGCGCTGCGGCAATCAGTTACGTTGCGCAAAGGTCTACAAGGAGGCGAACAAACGCAGTTTCCGCCAGGCGGCCGAGTATCAGGAAGGCCGCAAGGTTCGCAACAGCCGACAGGCTCGGGCGATGGCGAAGGGCTCCAAGTTCGGTCGCAAAGAGACCGAAGATGCCTGGCAGAACGCCGAAGTGGCGGCGCTGTTCCGTCTGGCCGGTGCCGGCGTGCGGGTACCCAAACCCTACGACTTCCTCGACGGCGTGCTGTTGATGGAACTGGTGGCCGACGAATTCGGCGATGCCGCGCCGCGTCTGAACGACGTGGTGCTGGAGCCGGATCAGGCGCGCGAATATCACGCGTTCCTGATTTCGCAGATCGTGCTGATGTTGTGTACCGGTCTGGTGCACGGTGACCTCTCGGAGTTCAACGTGCTGTTGACGCCGACCGGCCCGGTGATCATCGACCTGCCGCAAGCCGTCGACGCTGCCGGTAACAACCACGCCTTCAGCATGCTGGAGCGCGATGTCGGCAACATGGCTTCGTACTTCGGCCGCTTTGCCCCGGAGTTGAAGAAGACCAAGTACGCCAAGGAAATGTGGGCGTTGTACGAAGCTGGCACCTTGCACCCGAACAGTGTGCTGACCGGTGAGTTCGATGATCCGGAGGACCTGGCCGACGTTGGCGGGGTATTGCGCGAGATCGAAGCGGCGCGCCTCGACGAGGAGCGCAAGCAGGCAATCCGTGCAGCGGACGACGAGCCGAAAGGCAAGTCCGACGAGCCACCGCCCCCCCCGTGGATGCAGTGATCGCTTGACCAGAAACCCGGCCTCGGCCGGGTTTTTTGTTTGAATCAGATGCCTTGGAACCCAGAAGCCCCTCACCCCAGCCCTCTCCCAGAGGGAGAGGGGGCCGACCGAGGTGTCTTG
>NZ_QAIU01000347.1:1910-4067 GCF_003061205.1 Pseudomonas sp. HMWF006 | reverse complement strand
CGACAATCACCTGACGCAACGTCGCGCTGTCCCACAACGGCGCATCACGCAACACCACAGCGGCGCCATGACACAGCGGCGGGAAGAATTGCTCGACGAAACCATCGAAGCTGCTGGTGGCGAATTGCAGGACGCGGTCGCCTTCGCGCAAGTCGCTGTAGTCGATGGCGCGAGCGATGAACTCGCTCAACGCACCGTGACTGACCGCAACACCTTTCGGTCGCCCGGTGGAGCCGGAGGTGTAGATCACATAGGCGAGGTGCTGCGCATCAACGGTCACCGACAGATTGTCGGCGTGGTCACTGTCGTCCAGTTGCTCCAGGCACAGGCAATCGACGCCCCCCAGATCCGGCAGGCTGGCGAGGTTTTCGTGATCGCTCAGCAGCAGTTTCAGGCCGCTGTCATCCAGCACATGGCGCAGGCGTTCGGCCGGGGTTTGCGGGTCCAGCGGCACATAGGCGCCGCCGGCCTTGAGCACGGCCAGCAAGGCCACCGCCAGTTCCAGCGAACGCCCCAACGCCACGCCGACCAGCACGTCCGGCCCGACACCACGCGCACGCAACTGATGCGCCAGGCGATTGCTGCGCGCATTGAGTTCGCTGTAGGTGAGTGACGGTGACGGCGCCGTGGCGAGGAGTACCGCCGCTGCCTGCGGCGTGCGTGCCACTTGCGCCTCGAACAGGGTCTGCACGCTGGCGAAAGCGGGTTCGCTCGCCGTGGCCTGAATCAGCTGTGCGCGCTCGACCTGCGCCAGCAGCGCGACGTCGCCGATCAATTGCTGCGGGTCGCGGCAGACGGACAGCAGAATATTGCGCCAGTGTCCGGCCATCGCGGCGATGGTCGCGGCATCGAAAATATCGGTGGCGTAGGTGAAGGCGGCGAACAGCTGCTCGCCCTCCTCGCGGGTGTCGAGCATCAGGTCGCTGGTGGCGGCATGTTGCCGACCGCTGCCGGCCAGTTGTTCTTCAGTCAGATAGCCGACCTGCAAACCCGACTCCAGTTGCACGTGCTGCAAGTCGGTCACCAGCGGCTGGTGGTTGAACATCACCTGGAACAGGGGGTTGCGGCTTTGGCTACGCACCGGTTGCAGGGCTTCGATCAAGGCGTCGAACGGCAACTCCTGATGGACCTGGGCACCAAGGGCGGCTTCACGCAGGCTTTGCAACAGCTCGGCGAAACGGGTTTGCGCGGTGACTTCGCTGCGCAGGATCTGCGTGTTGACGAAGAAGCCGATCAGCCCTTCGGTTTCACTGCGGGTACGGTTGGCAATCAGGCCGCCGACGCGAATGTCGGTCTGGCCGCTGTAGCGATGCAACAAGGTCTTGAACGCCGCCAGCAACACCACGAACAGGGTCACGCCCTGACGCTGGGCAAGGCTTTTCAATTCCTGGCGCAGCGCGGCATCGATCACCGTTTCCAGGCGTGCCCCCTGATGACTCGATTGCGCCGGATAAGCACGGTCAGTGGGCAATTCCAGCACCGGATGTTCGTCGCCCAGTTGCGCGCGCCAGTACTCCAGTTGCCGCTCACGCTCACCCGCCTCCAGCCAGCTGCGCTGCCACAGGGCGTAATCGCGGTAGTGCACGGTCAGTGCCGGCAGCGACGGTTCGCGCCCCGCCACCAGCGCGTCGTAGGTGCGCATGAACTCGTCGATAAGAATGTTCATCGACCAGCCATCGGCAATGATGTGATGCAAGGTCAACAGCAACACGTGTTCCTGCTCGGCCAGACGCAGCAGGCGCAGGCTCAGCAGCGGGCCGTGTTCCAGATCGAACGCCTGGGTGGCTTCGGCCATCATGTGTTGTTGCGCCAGCGTCCAGCGCTGGTTTGCAGGCACCGCAGTCAAATCGGTAAGGCTCAGTGTCAGCGCCTCGGGCTGGGCGACTCGCTGAAAAGCACGCTCACCTTCCTGACCGAACGTGGTGCGCAGGCATTCATGCCGCGCCGCCAACAGACTGAAGGCCTGCTCCAGCGCCTGCGCTTGCAACTCGCCCGTCAGGCGCACGGCCATCGGCAGGTTGTAGGCGGCACTGTGCGGGTCCAGTTGCCAGAGAAACCACATCCGCTGCTGGGCGTAGGACAGGCCGTCACGCTCGGCAATGCCCTCACAGTGGGTCATGGGAAGCTGCGCAAAGTCGATGCCTTCGCGGGCCATGC
>NZ_QAIU01000347.1:781-1900 GCF_003061205.1 Pseudomonas sp. HMWF006 | reverse complement strand
TTCATGCATGGGGTCCTTGCTGATCGGCGGCGTGACCAGGAGACCCGGTCGTATCAACAAGAACGAATGACCAACGCGATGATTTAGCGCAGCGGCTGCCCGGCGCCCCACCGCCCAGACAAAAATGCCGAAGCCGGTCCAGGACCGGCTTCGGCAGCTTTATCGGCAATCACTCGATTGGCTCAGAGCGAGCCCTGTGAATGCCCCTCGGCCATCGCCACGATGACTTTGCGCGGCCCGACGAAGGGCGAGCGCGCATGCGCCGAGAGCATGTTGTCGAGCATCAGCACATCGCCTTCCTGCCACGGAAAACTGATCGCGCATTCGTCGAGCACCGCGCGGATCTGCGCCAGCACCTCGTCTTCGATGGCCGAGCCGTCGCCGTAATAAACGTTACGCGGCAAGTCTTCTTCATCGACGATGTCCAGCAGGCTTTCGCGCACTTCCGCTTGCAGGTTGGAGATGTGGAACAGGTGCGCCTGATTGAACCAGACGTGATCGCCGGTCACCGGGTGCACCGCCACCGCCTGACAGGTCTGACGGGTGCGCAACTCCCCGTCATCCTTCCATTCGCAAACAATGCCGTGAGCCTTGCAGTAAGCCTCGACGACCTCGCGATCTTCGGTGTTGAACACATCTTCCCAGGCTACATCCAGGCCATTGCCGAAATTGCGCACATACATCAGGCCTTTGCTGACGAAGCGCTCACGGATCGCCGCCGGTATGCGCCGATAGACTTCACGGCTATCGGCAATCGGCGTTTCGCCACCGGATTTCGCCGCGATCATGCTGTAGAACCAGATCTTCATCGGCCAGTCGCGGGAATACGCCTGCTCGTTGTGCAACGGGATGCTCTGGTGCGCCGGGTACTCCGTCGAGGTGTACACCCCTTGAGTAACGTTGGTGCGCGGCGTCGAACCGAACTCGTAGTTCAACAACGGATGGCCAAAACTGGCGGCGAACTGGCGAAACTGTTCGGCACCGTTCAGGCGAAATCCACGAAACAGCACCCCGCCATCGCGCAGCAGATGCTCATCCACCAATGCTTTCAATTCGTCGAACACCGCCAACAGGTCGGTTTGCGCGTCGCTCGCCTCCACCAACAATGGCAGGCGTCCC
>NZ_QAIU01000347.1:0-771 GCF_003061205.1 Pseudomonas sp. HMWF006 | reverse complement strand
AGCCATGACTGGCCTCCTGTAATCACTCGATAAGGGCGCCGTGCGTTACAGCGCCGTGGCCGTCGCTTGGGCATGACGCCGGTGATGGACTTCCAGATGCGTCTTGATCGTGCGGATGACCCGGGCCTCGTGCTCATGAATGAAGAAATGCCCGCCGGTCATCATGTCCACGGAAAAACTGCCCTGGGTTTCCTTGCTCCAGCCAATCAGTTGCTCGGTGGTTGCGCGGTCTTCCTTGCCGCCGAGCACGTGCACCGGGCAATTGAGCGAGGGCCGCTGCGCCGGCGTAAAGCGTCCGCACATCATGAAATCGGCACGCAGCACGGGCAGCGTCAGACTCATCAGCTCTTTATTGGCCAGCACTTCTTCGCTAGTGCCCTGAAAGGTGCGCAACTGCTCGATCAGTTCGTCGTCGCTGCGCGCTTCGGCGAACCCACGGTCGTAGTCGCTGCGCATCGTCGGCGCGGCGGTGCCGGAAGCGAACAGCGCCACCGGTTCCGGTGCGCCGAGTTCGCGAAAGGCGTGGGCCATCTCGCAGGCCAGCAGCGCGCCGAGGCTGTGCCCGAACAGCGCATAAGGCGTGTGCAGACCGGGCTTTTGCTCGCGGGCCAGCTGGCGCGCCAGGGCGCGCATGTCGATTTGCAGGGGTTCGTCGAAACGGGCACCGCGCCCGGGCAGTTCTACCGGTTGCAAGTGCAGCCACGACGGCAGTTGGCGCCGCCAGCGGCTGTAGACCATGGCGCTGGCGCCCGAATAGGGCAGGCACAGCAG
>NZ_QAIU01000346.1:1853-3813 GCF_003061205.1 Pseudomonas sp. HMWF006 | reverse complement strand
GGCGCAGAACATGGCGGCCCGCGCCGATGCCGGGGCGATCCTGATTGGCTGGGGCATCACCGCCATCGGCATGCTGACCCTGGCGTTCGTGTTCCAGACCCTGGCCAATCGCAAACCCGAACTGGACTCCGGTGTCTACGCTTACGCCAAGGCCGGGTTTGGCGACTACATGGGGTTCTCGTCGGCGTGGGGTTACTGGATCAGCGCCTGGCTGGGCAACGTCGGTTATTTCGTCCTGCTGTTCAGCACCCTCGGCTACTTCTTTCCGGTTTTCGGTCAGGGCAACACCCCGGTCGCCATTGCCTGCGCGTCGGTGTTGTTGTGGGCCGTGCATTTTCTGGTGATGCGCGGGATCAAGGAGGCGGCGCTGATCAACCAGTTGACCACCATGGCCAAGGTCGTGCCGTTGATCATGTTCATCGTCATCGCGGCGCTGGCGTTCAAGGCAGATATTTTTACCCGTGACATCTGGGGCCACAGCAACCCGAATTTTGGCGGGGTGATGGATCAGGTGCGCAACATGATGCTGGTCACGGTGTTCGTGTTCATCGGCATCGAAGGCGCCAGCGTCTACTCGGCGCGAGCAGAGAAACGCAGCGACGTCGGCCGCGCCACGGTGATTGGTTTCATCGGGGTGCTGGCGCTGCTGGTGCTGGTCAACGTGCTGTCGCTGGGGATCATGAGCCAGCCGGAACTGGCGACCTTGCAGAACCCTTCGCTGGCGGCGGTGCTCGAGCATATTGTCGGGCCGTGGGGCGCGTTGTTGATCAGCGTCGGCCTGGCGATTTCCCTGCTCGGTGCGTTGCTGTCGTGGGCATTGCTGTGCGCGGAAATCCTCTTCGCCACGGCCAAGGACAAGACCATGCCGGCGTTCCTGAAAAAGGAAAACAAGAACCACGTGCCGGTCAACGCACTGTGGCTGACCAACGTGATGATCCAGATTTTCCTGTTGATCACGCTGTTCTCCGCAGGCACCTACACCAGCCTGATTTACCTGGCCTCGTCGATGATTCTGGTGCCGTATTTGTGGTCGGCGGCGTACGCGGTGCTGTTGAGCGGTCGCGGCGAAACCTATGAGCACGCGTCGGCCGAGCGCACCAAGGACCTGCTGATCGGCGGCATCGCCCTGTGCTACGCGGTGTGGTTGTTGTACGCCGGCGGAGTGAAGTATCTGCTGCTGTCGGCGTTGTTGTATGCGCCGGGGGTGTTGCTGTTCGCCAAGGCCAAGCGTGAGCAGGGCGAGCCGTTGTTCACCCATGTCGAGAAGGCGATTTTCACCTGCGTGATCATCGGCGCCGGGCTGGCGGCGTACGGTTTGTACAGTGGTGTGCTGTCGCTATGAGGTTGGTGCTGGCCTATCGGCCACCCTATGACTGGACGGCGATGCTGGGCTTTCTCGCTGCACGGTCAGTGGTCGGCATGGAAACCGTGGTGGACGGCGTGTACTCGCGCAGCGTCGGCTTGAACGGTGTCCACGGCTCGCTGTCGGTCTGGCCGGGGAGAGGCGATGTGTTGGAGGTCGAGTTGGATTTTCCCGATCCGGCAGCACTGCCCGAGATTGTTGCGAGGCTGCGGCGGCTGTTTGATCTGGATGCCGATCTGCCGTCGATGCAGCGGCATCTGGCTGACGACCCGTTACTGGCGCGGTTGATTGCCGAACGTCCGGGGCTGCGAGTGCCGGGGGCGTGGGACGGTCTGGAGCTGGCCTTTCGTGCGGTACTCGGGCAGCAGATTACCGTGGTCGCGGCGATCCGGCTGGCGGGGAAACTGGTGGCGCAGTATGGCGCGCCGTTGTGCTCGGCGGTACCGGGTTTGACTCGAGTATTTCCCGATGTCCAGGTGCTGGCGGCGGCTGATCTGGCGGCGCTGGGCATGCCGAAAAGTCGTGGACGGACGCTTTCGGGCATGGCGCAGGCGCTGCTGGAAGATCCGCTGTTGTTCGAGCCGGGGCGCGAGAGTG
>NZ_QAIU01000346.1:0-1843 GCF_003061205.1 Pseudomonas sp. HMWF006 | reverse complement strand
ACATCGCGTTGCGCCAGTTGCGCGATATGGACGGGTTTCCCCATGGCGATGTCGGGTTGCTGCGGGCGCTGGAGGTGCTGGAAGGTGTGCGACCCGCGGCGCGGGAACTGGCTGATCGGGCTGAGGCCTGGCGACCCTGTCGCGGGTATGCGGCGCAGGTGTTGTGGACGTCTTTGAGCGCTGTGCCCTCACTCCAGCCGTCTCCTGGAGGGAGAGGGGGCTGACCGCGGTGTCTTTCGTGAGACATCGACCTGAAAGATCGAGTCGATTATGGATTCAACTTCGATCTTTCAGGTCGGTGAGCCACTTCAATATCCCCCAATCAGTCACCGCGCCTCCGGGAGAGGGTCAGGGTGAGGGGCGCTTTTTAAAACCACTGTGGGCGATGTGTACCCAATTCGCTGGCCGGCAACGCCCACTGCAGCGGCGTTCCGCTGATTTTCAGCGGTGCCAGCAAGCGGTGCGCCGGCCCCCAGGGTGTCTGTTCCAACACTGAGTTTTGATCCTGCGCATCTTCGGCGCGCAACGCCTCGCTCGTCCCCGGCCCATGCTCAATCAACAACTTCGCCGTGCGCGCCAGTGACAGACGCGCCGCGCCACCCCGACCAGTCTTTAAACGTTCAGTCAAAAGGCGCATCGCACTCGCCGCCAGCAGATACCCGGTCGCATGGTCCAGCGCCTGCACCGGCAGTGGCGTTGGCTTGTCAGCGGTTTTCCAGCGCTGCCCGGCCTCGGCGATGCCGCTGCTCATCTGCACCAGGCTGTCGAAGCCGCGACGGTTCTGCCACGGGCCGCTCCAGCCGTAGGCGTTGAGGCAGACGTCGATCAGCGCCGGGGCCAGTTGTCGGCGGCGCTCGGCGCCGAAACCGAGGTGTTCCAGCGCGTCGGCGCGGTAGCCGTGCAACAGGATGTCGGCGTCCTTGAGCAGGTTTTCAAACACCGCACGATCTGCCGGAACATGCAGGTCCAGCCGAGCGCAGCGTTTGCCAAGGGTGACTTCCGGGACCACGCCTGGTTCGTTCCAGCCCGGTGGGTCGATTCGCAGCACGTTCGCGCCGAGGCCCGCAAGAAAACGGCTGGCGGTGGGGCCGGCGAGTACGCGGGTCAGGTCCAGCACCTTAAGGCCGGCCAGCGGTTGCGCCGCCGAGCCTTGCCACACACTGACGTTTCCAGCCTGCGAATGGATGACATGCACCAGCGGTTCGGCATTCACCGCCATTCCCTGCGGATGCTGCTGCCACTGTGCCCAACTGCGCATTTCGGCGGCGCAGCCCTTGGCCTCGACCAGTGCTTGCTCCAGATCGGCACTGGTCCACTGCGCGACTTTTGCTGCCATCGCGGCACGGTCGGCGCAGGCGCCGAGCACACGTTCAGCGGCGGCGCGGTGGTGCGGGGCGTTAGTGTGCAGGCGGATCCAGCCGTCCCGGGTTGCGTAGTCACCGGCCACCGCATCCCACAGTGGTGGGACTTCCCAGCCCATCGGACGCAACGAGGTGGCGAACCAGAACGAGGCCAGTCTTCGGTCGACTTCGACGGCGGGCAAGTGTCCGGTTTGTTGCTGGAGCAGTTCGCTGACGGCCTGACCGGCTGCGGCGATGCTCGCGCAGGCCAGGTCGGTGACGGCGAATGCCGAGGGCAGGGCGCCCTGTGCGGTGAAGGGAATCGGCGTGTGCGGCAAGCCGAGTGCGGCTTGAATGGACGTGAGCAGATCAGTCATCGAAGGCCCTCCGGAAGAGAGGGCGATGATAGTGCAAAACAATCTCGAGTCAGATGAAAACGCCAGCGGGTGAACACTCACCACTGTGGGAGCGAGCTTGCTCGCGAAGAGGTCATCACATTCAAC
>NZ_QAIU01000345.1:4208-4371 GCF_003061205.1 Pseudomonas sp. HMWF006 | reverse complement strand
CCGTCCACCATGTCTCCGAACATGTGTCCACCATGTCTCCGGTACATACAGGGAGAGGGTTAGGGTGAGGGGTTTTTGATCTTCGGCTCCGTTTTTGTGATCTCGATGTTCTCGAACGCGACAAACGACATGCTGATCGTTAGTGTTCCAGCTCCACGCGCCT
>NZ_QAIU01000345.1:0-4198 GCF_003061205.1 Pseudomonas sp. HMWF006 | reverse complement strand
GATCTTCGGCTCCGTTTTTGTGATCTCGATGTTCTCGAACGCGACAAACGGCGTGCTGATCGTTAGTGTTCCAGCTCCACGCACGTCGCTTTGAGAGGTCAATGGAATGACGAGTCGACTGACTCACCTGCTGCGCCTCGGCAGTTATTTCGGTGTGATGGCCTGGGTGCTCGGTGCGCTGCTGTTCATCAATCGCCTGAGTAGCATGGTCAAGCTGTTCATGGCGTTGTACCTGCGTCAGGAGTTGGGGCTGGCGATTGAGACCGTGGGCTGGTTGCTGTCGGCGTATGGTGCGGGGTTGCTGGTCGGTTCGATGCTCGGTGGCTGGCTCAGTGATCATGTGCGTACAGCGCGGCTGACCGCGACGTTGTTCTTTGTTTCGGTGTGGGTGTTGATTCTGCTGGGGCTGGTGACGCAAGTGCCGTTGCTCGCGGCATTGCTGTTGCTCAGCGGAGCCATTGATGGCGCCATTCGCACGCTGCATCAGCGCCTGATCATGGAATATTGCGAAGTGGCGCAGCGTTCGCGTGCGCAGGCTTTGAGTCGCGTTGCGCGCAACCTCGGCATGGCCGCCGCGGGGGTGGCGGGAGGGGTGTTGGCGCAGACGGATTTTCGCTGGGTATTTTTTGGCAGTGCGGCGATGACGTTGCTGGCGTTACTGTGGTTTGTTCGCACCACGTGGCAGCGGCCGGTGCTGATCAATGACGAGCCATCCACGAGCGGTACAGGTGGGGCGGGTGGGCCGTTTCGTGACAAACCGTTCCTGTGGTTGCTGGCAGCTACGGCCGTGCTCGGCATCGCCTTCGACACGGTTTACAGCACGCTGGGTAACTATCTGCGCGATTACTACCAGTTGAGTACGGAGGCGATCGGCTGGCAGTTCGGGCTCAATGCGTTGCTGGTGATCGCGCTGCAGATTCCCCTGTCGCACTGCGGCGAGCGTTGGGGTACGCGGTGGCAAATGCTCGCAGGAAGTTTGTTGCTGGCCGTCGGTTTGGGCATGTTGCCGTTCGGTTCCGGGCTGGCGTTCGTCTGTCTGTCGACGCTGATCTGGACTTTGGGTGAAGCGTTGTTCATGCCGCCGCTGAATGTGCTGGTGATGCAGTTTGCCCAGAGTGGCAAAAGCGGTCAGTACTTTGGCCTGTTCTTTATGAGCTGGAGTGCCAGCGCGTTGTTGTCGCCGGTGCTCAGTGCTCAGTTGTACGGTCAGTTCGGCGGCCACAGTGTCTGGCTGAGCAGCACCGTGTTGGTACTGATGTCGATTCCCTTGACGTGGCAAGCGACCCGTCCGCTTAGCTGATCCCGCGATAGACGTTATTCGAAACCTGTCTGTCTGCGCAGGGCATTTCTGCCTGCCCGTCGGCGTCCTATCTGGTGAACCCGATGGATCGGAACTAGATTTCACACAGCGCCAGTCAGGCACGCATGTCTCACCTGAAAAAGGATGGAGTCGGCTATGAAAAGCAGATTGCTACGGGTTTTATTGCTGTTGAAAGTGATGGTCATGCTGTCCCTCGGCACCGCGACGGCCTGGGCCGAGTGCGAGGATCACGATTCCCAGGCCTTTAACGGCCAGGTCGGGCACAGCGGCTTGATGCTCGCCAAGTCTGAATCCGAGCCGGGCGATCAGGGGCAGGGTGGCAGCGCCGATGATGACGACTCGACTACCGATGATCCGGAATCTGATGGTCCGGACGACGAAGGCGACAGCCAGACGTAAACCGCAGGCAAAAGAAAACCCCTTCTGCCTCGACTGATGCGCAATCGAGACGGAAGGGGTTTGGTTAACACGTCACTCTGTTTGAAATGCGATCCCTGTGGGAGCGAGCTTGCTCGCGAAAGCGGTGTATCAGGCGACATCTATGTTGAATGATCCAACGCCTTCGCGAGCAAGCTCGCTCCCACAGTGTTTTGTATCGCTCTCCGGATTTGCTTATGCCGCGCCGTCGAGGAACTGCTCGGCGTAGTGGCAAGCCACCTGCCGGCTATCGAGTTGGCGCAACGCCGGCTCTTCCGTGCTGCAGCGCTCGGTCGCATACGGGCAGCGCTTGTGGAAAGCGCAGCCAGCGGGCGGGTTCAGCGGGTTGGGCAGTTCGCCGACGATCTTGATTTTCGGCTTGTTCGGGTCCGGGTGAATGGTCGGGGTCGCCGACAGCAGTGCCTGGGTGTAAGGGTGCAGCGGGCGCTCGTAGATGTCGTTTTTCGGGCCCAGTTCCACCGGGCGACCGAGGTACATCACCATCACGTCATCGGCCACGTGTTGCACCACCGCCAGGTTGTGCGAGATGAACACGTAAGCCGTGTTGAACTCCTGCTGCAGATCCATGAACAGGTTGAGCACCTGCGCCTGAATCGACACGTCCAGCGCCGAGGTCGGTTCGTCCGCCACCAGCACTTTCGGTTGCAGCATCATCGCCCGGGCCAGCGCAATGCGCTGGCGCTGACCGCCGGAGAACATGTGCGGATAGCGCTGATAGTGCTCGGGACGCAAGCCCACCTGCTTCATCATCGCCTGGACTTTCTCGCGACGTTCGGTCGCCGACAGGTTGGTGTTGATCAACAAAGGTTCAGCCAACTGATCACCGATTTTCTGCCGTGGGTTCAACGATGCGTACGGGCTCTGGAACACCATCTGCACGTCTTTGCGCAGCTGTTTGCGCTGGGCCTTGTCGGCACCGGCGACTTCCTGGCCGGCGATTTTCAAGGAGCCGGACGACGGCTCTTCAATCAGCGTCAGGGCGCGGGCGAGGGTGGATTTGCCGCAGCCCGACTCGCCGACCACGGCGAGGGTCTTGCCGGCCTCCAGCTCGAACGACACGCCGTTGAGTGCGCGCACGGTCGCATGGCCCTTGAACAGGCCACGGGAGACTTCGTAATGACGGGTCAGGTCGCGGGCGGTAAGTACGACGGCCATTACGCCACCTCCTGGTTCAGCGGGTAGAAGCAGCGGGCGAGGCTGTTGGCTTTCGGGTCAAGGCTCGGACGCTGCGCACGGCAGCTGTCTTGCACGTACGGGCAGCGCGGCGACAGCAGGCAACCCTGCGGACGGTCGTAACGGCCCGGAACAATGCCCGGCAGGGTCGACAGGCGCGAGGCGCCGAGGCTGTGCTCGGGAATCGCCTTGAGCAGCGCTTCGCTGTAGGGGTGCGCCGGGATGTCGAACAGTTGCGGCACCTGACCGACTTCAACGGCTTGCCCTGCGTACATCACGCACACGCGCTGGGCAGTTTCGGCCACGACCGCGAGGTCGTGGGTGATCAGCACCAGGCCCATGTTCTGTTCTTTCTGCAACGCCAGCAGCAGATCCATGATCTGCGCCTGAATCGTTACGTCGAGCGCGGTGGTCGGTTCGTCGGCGATCAGCAGTTTCGGCTCGCCGGCAATCGCCATGGCAATCGCCACACGCTGGCTCATGCCGCCGGACAGTTGGTGCGGGTAGGCGTCCATGCGGCTGGCGGCGCCCGGGATTTCAACTTTTTCCAGCAGCTCGATGGCGCGTTTGCGCGCTTGCTTGCCGGACATTTTCAGGTGCAGGCGCAGCACTTCTTCGATCTGGAAACCGACGGTGTAGCTCGGGTTGAGCGCGGTCATCGGGTCCTGGAACACCATCGACAGGTCTTTGCCGACGATTTGCCGACGCTGACGATTGCTCAGCTTGAGCATGTCCTTGCCGTCAAAGCTGAGCGCGTCGGCGGTGACGATGCCAGGATGCTCGATCAGGCCCATCAGCGCCATCATGGTCACGGATTTACCCGAGCCCGATTCGCCAACGATGGCCAGTACTTCGCCCTTGTCGACTTTCAGGTCGAGGCCGTCGACAACGGGCGTCGCGGTCTTGTCGCCGAAGCGAACGTTGAGATTCTTGATTTCTAGCAGTGACATGGGAATCTCCTCAGGCGGCGTTCTTGAGTTTCGGGTCCAGCGCATCGCGCAGGCCGTCGCCCATCAAGTTGATTGCCAGCACGCTGAGCAAAATGGTCAAACCAGGCAGGCTCACCACCCACCAGGCGCGTTCGATGTAGTCGCGGGCCGAGGCCAGCATGGTGCCCCACTCAGGGGTTGGCGGTTGTACGCCAAGGCCGAGGAAGCCCAGCGCCGCCGCGTCGAGAATCGCCGAAGAGAAGCTCAGGGTCGCTTGAACGATCAGCGGTGCCATGCAGTTGGGCAGCACGGTGATGAACATCAGGCGTGGCAGACC
>NZ_QAIU01000344.1:0-2706 GCF_003061205.1 Pseudomonas sp. HMWF006 | reverse complement strand
CCTCACCACCGATTCAACAGACAATCACCCCTGCCACTTGCCACCCTCGACAATCACGCTCTCAGGCTTGGTGTCATCGCTCAGTTCCTTACGCACATATTGGTCGTACAGTTTGAGCAGATACTTCTCCTCGCCCAGCTTGGTCAGCTCGCTATTCACCCAGTCACGCAGCTCGATATTGCCCTTCTTCACCGCCGGCGCAATCGGTGCTTCTGCTCCGAGTTTTTCGTCCAGCACGCGGTAGCCCGGGTTCTGCTTGGCCCAGCTGAACAGCACCAGATTGTCCTGCGCATACGCATCGCCACGGCCATTGGCCAGGGCTTGCAGCGACTCGGTGTTTTTCTCGAACTTGAGCAGTTTCCAGTCCGGATGATTTTTGGTCAGCCAGATGTCCGCCGTGGTGCCGGTGGTCACGATGGTGGTGCGGGTGGCCAGGTCATCGAGGCTTTTCACCGAACTGCTTTGCGGCACCAGCGCCTGCACCGCGACCTTGAGGTTCGGGTTAGTGAATTCCACCGCGTCCTTGCGCTCCGGGGTCACGGTCATGTTGGCGAGGATCAGGTCGACCTTGTCGCTTTGCAGGAACGGAATGCGGCTCGCCGGCTCCACGGCAACGAACTCGACCTTGTTCTCGTCACCGAGCAGATCCTTGGCGAAACGCCGACCGATGTCGGTGTCGAAGCCGACGTAGCGTCCGGCCTCATCGACAAAACCGAACGGTGGCTTGTCGGTGAAGACGCCGACGATCAGTTTGTCGCGGGCCTTGATCTTGTCCAGATAACCGGCCGGCGCGGTGCTTTCGCTGGCGACTTTCGGCTTCGGCGGTTCTTCGGTTTTGCTGCAACCGGCAAGTAAGGCGAGGCTCAGCAGGGGCAGTAAAAAAGCGGCAGTTTTCATAACGGTTCCAGTTCCTTTGTCGGATTCGTTTTTGGCAGTGTTGCAACGAAGGAGAACTTCTCCAGAAACTGCTGCGCGCGTGCGGTTTGCGGGTTCGTAAAGAAAATCTCGGGCGGGTTCTGTTCAAGGATGCGCCCGGCATCCATGAACACGATGCGGTCGGCCACCGCGCGGGCGAAGGCCATTTCGTGGGTGACGATCAGCAGGGTCATGCCCTCGCGGGCCAGGCCCTGAATCACTTGCAGCACTTCCTTGACCATTTCCGGGTCGAGGGCCGCGGTGACTTCATCGAAGAGCATGACCCGCGGGTTCATGCACAACGAACGGACGATGGCGATGCGTTGCTGCTGGCCGCCGGAGAGCTGGCGTGGAAACGCATCGCGCTTGTCCGCCAGGCCCACCCGTTCGAGCAGGGCTTCGGCCTGCTGCTGCGCTTCGCGGCGCTGACGTTTCTGCACCTTGAGCGGGCCGAGCAGCAAATTGTCGAGCACGCTCATGTGCGGGAACAGGTGATAACTCTGGAACACCATGCCGATCTGCTGACGGATTTCACGCCAGTCAGTGGCCTTGTCCAGCAGCTCGCGGCCGACAAATTTCAGGCTGCCGCTGTGGGCCTGTTCCAGACCATTTAGGCAACGCAGCAAGGTGCTTTTGCCGCAGCCGCTGGGGCCGAGGATGACGATCACTTCGCCGCTGCGAACTTGCAGGTCGATGCCGTTGAGCACCTGCTGCTCGCCGTAGAATTTGTTGAAGCCGTGAAACTCGATCAATGCGCTCATGCTTGCGTCCAGCGCCGCTCCAGCACGCGCGAGGCGGCCGACAGCGGGTAGCAGATGAAAAAGAAAAACAGGAACAGCGCACCGTAGATCAACACCGATTCGTAGGTGCGCTCGATGATCTGCTGGCCGACCTTGATGACGTCGACCACGCCGATCAGCACCGCCAGCGAACTGGTCTTGATGATCCGCGTGTAGACGTTGATGGTCGGCGGCGTCATGCGTTTCAGCGCTTGCGGCAACAGCACGTAGCCGTAGAGCTGCGCAGCGTTCAGGCCGATCGACAGCCCTGCTTCACGCTGCCCGCGCGGTAACGAATGCAACGCCCCACGCGCCACCTCGCCGACCTCGCTGGCGCCCCACAGCGACAGCACCAGCACCGCACACCAGAAACTGGGCAGGCTCAGGCCGAAGAAAATCGGCAGACCGAAAAACAGCAGATACAACCAGACCAGCACCGGGATCGCCCGGAACAGCTCCAGATACACTCGCAGGATCGCGTTCAGCCACGTCACGTTGAGCGTGCGCAACACGCCGTAGAGCACACCGCCGACGGTGCTGATGGCAATGCTCAGGAACGAGATCGACAAGGTTTGCCCGGCGCCTTTTGCCAGTTGTGGCAACGACACCCAGAGCAGTTCAAGACCCGAACTGGCCATGCTGGAGCCTCCTTTCCAGACGGCTGAGCAGCAGCGACAGCGGCAAGAACAGCAGCACGCAAATCAGCGTCAACACGGCGAGCATTTCGTAGGTTTTGTAGTAGAGCGCGATGTAGCTCTTGGTGGTGTAGAGGATTTCCGGCACGGCCACCGCCGAGACCACGGTGGTTTCCTTGAGCAGGAAAATGAAATTGGCGAACAGCGACGGCAGGCTGAGGATCCCCGCTTGCGGCAGGATCACGTAGCGCAGCAACTGGCCGTGGGACAGGCCGATGGAGCGCCCCGATTCCAGCTGCGCCTGCGGTACGGCATCGACGCCGGCACGCAGCACTTCGGTGAGGTAGGCGCCACCGAGAAACGTCATGGTGATGATC
>NZ_QAIU01000343.1:0-1559 GCF_003061205.1 Pseudomonas sp. HMWF006 | reverse complement strand
TGGCGATCACGTTCAGGCGCACCAGGCGATCCATCCCGGCAATCCCGATGGCGGACAGCAGGCCGCCGATGGTGGTCGGAATCAGCGTAACCAGCAGCGCCACCAGGAACACCAGCGGCAGGCTGCCATTGGCGAAGTGGGCGAACGGTTGCAGGGTCACCACCACCAACAGGAAGATCAGGGTCAGGCCGATCAGCAGGATGTCCAGCGCCACTTCGTTCGGGGTTTTCTGGCGCTTGGCGCCTTCGACCAGCGCGATCATGCGGTCGAGGGTCGACTCACCGGGGTTGGCGGTGATCTTCACCAGCAACCAGTCGGACACCAGCCGGGTGTTGCCGGTGACGGCGGAACGGTCGCCGCCGGACTCGCGAATCACCGGCGCCGATTCACCAGTGATTGCCGCTTCGTTGACCGCGGCGATGCCTTCGATGACTTCGCCGTCACCGGGAATCATCTCCCCCGCTTCGACGCGCACCACATCCCCTTTGCGCAGGCTGGCGGCGGGCACCACCTGGAAGCTGCCATTGGCCAGTTTGCGCCGCGCACTGAGGCCTTCGCTGCCAGCCTTGAGGCTGTCGGCGCGGGCCTTGCCGCGACCTTCGGCCAAGGCTTCGGCGAAGTTGGCGAACAGCACGGTGAACCACAGCCACAGGGCAATCTGCGCGGCGACGAAAGTCGGCACGACGTTGTCCGGGATGAAGCACAGCACGGTGGTAAAAATCGCCGTCAGTTCGACCACCAGCATCACGGGCGAACGCACCAGCTGGCGCGGGTCGAGCTTGACGAAGGCTTGCACCAGCGCCGGACGCCACAGGGCCGAGATCGCGGTTTTCGGTGCTTCTGCCGACTTGGCCGGCACCGCAGGTTTTGCAGGAACGTGCATATTCATGATGGATTCCTTAGAAGCCCATACTTAGGTGTTCGGCGATTGGACCGAGCGCCAGGGTTGGCAGGAAGGTCAAGCCGCCCACCAGCAAAATGGTCACGGTCAACAGGGTCACGAACAACGGGCCGTGGGTCGGGAAGCTGTTCTGGCCGATCGGTGCGGTTTTCTTCATCGCCAGGCTGCCGGCCAGGGCCAGTACCGGGAGGATGTAGCCGAAGCGACCGATCAACATGCCCAAGCCCAGCATCAGGTTGTGGAACGGTGTGTTCGCGCTCAGACCACCGAACGCCGAACCGTTGTTGGCGCTGGCCGAGGTGTAGGCGTACAGCAACTGGCTGAAACCGTGCGGGCCGGGGTTGCTGATGGTCGCCGCCGGGCCTGGCAGGGTCGCCGCGATGGCGCCGAGTACCAGCACGCCAATCGGCATCACCAGCAAGGTCACCACCAGCAGCTGCACTTCCCGCGCCTGGAGTTTCTTGCCGAGGTATTCCGGGGTGCGGCCGATCATCAAACCGGCGAGGAACACCGCGATCAGCACGTTGAGCAACATGCCGTAGAGCCCGGCACCGACGCCGCCGAAGATCACTTCGCCGACCATCATGTTGACCAGCGCGACCATGCCGCTGAGCGGGTTGAGGCTGTCATGCATGCCATTGACCGAACCGTTCGATGC
>NZ_QAIU01000342.1:0-4356 GCF_003061205.1 Pseudomonas sp. HMWF006 | reverse complement strand
GATGGCGGTGCTGGTGGGGTTGGCGCTGGTTTGACCGGTTTATGGTGAATGTTATGGCCTCTTCGCTGGCAAGCCAGCGCCCTCAGGTATTGAGGGTGTTTACAGATTTTGTGACGACTTGCAAAAACTGTGGGACCAGCGATGGCGGTGGGGCAGACGCCACAAATCTTATTGATAAACTCATGTGTAACTTGATTTAACACAGTCGCGGGTATATACACGCATCATGCTTCCTTCTCAGTGTTTGTGCACCAACCTGCGTCGCGCCGCGCGTGGCGTCAGCAGGCATTACGACGGCGCCCTCGACGGCTTCGGGATCAACGTTGCCCAGTATTCTTTGCTGTGTAACCTGCAGCGTCTGGATCAGCCGAGCATCTCGGAACTGGCCGAAGCCATGGGTCTGGATCGCAGCACCCTGGGCCGCAATCTGCGGGTGCTGGAAGGCGACGGTCTGGTGGCGCTGGCCGAGGGCGAAGACATGCGCAACCGCATCGTCCGGCTCACCGAAACCGGCGCGCAACGTCTGGCCGCTGCACTGCCAGCCTGGGAAGCGGCGCAGCAACGGTTGATTGACCGTCTGGGTGCCGAGAAGCGTGAAACCTTGCTGAAATTGCTGGACGAACTGGCCTGATGCCGGTTTTTTCGGGTTCAAACGGGTATATACCCGCGACTGGAGAATAACAATGACAACGATGTGGCGTACGTGCGGTTGGGTGTTGCTGGGGAGTGCGCTGATTCTGGCGTTGTCATTGGGCGTGCGACACGGCTTCGGGTTGTTTCTGTCACCGATGAGCGCGCAGTTCGGCTGGGGGCGCGAAGTGTTTGCCTTCGCCATTGCCTTGCAGAATCTGATCTGGGGTCTGGCGCAGCCGTTTACCGGCGCGTTGGCCGATCGTTTCGGTGCGGCGAAAGTGGTGCTGATCGGCGGCGTGCTCTACGCCTTGGGCCTGGTATGCATGGGGTTGTCCGATTCGGCGTTGACCCTGTCCTTGAGTGCCGGTCTGTTGATCGGCATCGGTCTGTCCGGCACTTCGTTCTCGGTGATCCTCGGTGTGGTCGGCCGTGCCGTACCTCCGGAAAAACGCAGCATGGGCATGGGCATCGCCAGTGCGGCGGGGTCCTTTGGCCAGTTTGCCATGTTACCGGGCACGCTCGGCCTGATCGGCTGGCTCGGCTGGTCGGCGGCGTTGCTGGTACTCGGTCTGCTGGTGGCGCTGATCGTGCCGCTGGTGAGCATGCTCAAGGACAAGCCGCTGCCAGTGTCGGGGCATGAACAGACCCTGTCCGAAGCGTTGCGCGAAGCCTGTTCGCATTCCGGTTTCTGGCTGCTGGCGTTCGGGTTTTTCGTCTGCGGTTTTCAAGTGGTGTTCATTGGTGTGCACCTGCCGGCGTATCTGGTCGATCAACATTTGCCGGCCACCGTTGGCACGACTGTGCTGGCGCTGATCGGTCTGTTCAATATCTTCGGCACGTATACGGCCGGGTGGCTGGGCGGGCGCATGTCCAAGCCGCGTCTGCTCACCGCTCTGTATTTGTTGCGTGCGGTGGTGATCGTGCTGTTCCTCTGGCTGCCGGTGACGACCACCTCGGCCTATCTGTTCGGTATGGCCATGGGCTTCCTGTGGCTGTCGACCGTACCGTTGACCAACGGTACGGTGGCGACCTTGTTCGGTGTGCGCAATCTGTCCATGCTTGGCGGCATCGTGTTCCTGTTCCACCAGCTCGGCTCGTTTCTGGGCGGCTGGCTGGGCGGGGTGGTCTATGACCGTACCGGGAGTTATGACTTGATCTGGCAAGTGGCAATTCTTCTGAGCCTGTTGGCCGCCGCGTTGAACTGGCCGGTGCGCGAGCGACCTGTCGCGCGTCTGCAACCCCGTGCGCACGCCGCATGAGCCGACTCTGGCCGCGTTTCGTCTTCGCTGCCCTCGGCGCTGCTCTGCTGGCGTTGGTGTGGTGGGGCTGGCATCAGGGCGGCCTGGCCTTGATGCAGTTGGGCATGAGCATTTGCTAGAACGGGGCGTGGCGAGTAACGTCGAAGTCTGATGACTGCTTAAGGATGCTCGACATGCTGATGCGCTGGTGTGCTGTTCCCGCGTTGCTGATGGCGTTGACTGGCCTGGCCCAGGCCGCTGACTGTCCCGATCTGCTGCAAGGTTCGCTGCCCAAATTGCGGGCCAAGGAGTCCATCGACCTGTGCCGGCAGTACGCCGATAAACCGCTGGTGGTGATCAACACTGCCAGCTTCTGCGGTTTTGCCCCGCAGTTCGAAGGCCTGGAGGCGCTCAATCAGCGCTACAAGGCGCAAGGGCTGCAAATGCTCGGGGTTCCTTCAAATGACTTCAAGCAAGAGTCCAAGGACAGCGCAGAGACCGCCAAGGTCTGCTACGCCAACTACGGCGTGACCTTCGCCATGACCGAACCTCAAAAAGTCCGGGGGGATGACGCTACGCATCTGTTTCAGGTACTCGCTGCGCAGAGTAGCGCGCCGAAGTGGAACTTCTACAAATACGTGGTCGATCGCCAGGGCAAGGTGATCGCCAGTTTTTCAAGCCTGACCAAGCCGGATGATCCGGAGTTTATTGCGGCGATCGAAAAGGCCATCGCTTCGAAACCGCTGAAGCCCTGAAGCCCTGATGAGTTGAGTGTTTTGGTGGGAGCCTTGTGTATTTCAGCAGGAGTCTCAAGTCATTAAAAAAGCCCCGCCTCTGTACAAGAGAGCGGGGCTTTTTAGTGGGCGAGGGGTTAACCCCGCCCGGCAGCATCAGAAGCGGTAGGTCGCGCCGACACCGAAACCGTTTGCCGAGTTTTCATACTTGGCGTCGTAGGTCTGGCCACGTGCGTTTTCGTTGCGGATCTTGACCGACTCTTCCTTCAGGTACGAGTAAGCGACGTCGATGGTCAGGTCTTCGGTCGGGCTCCAGCCAGCGCCGATGCTGAAGATGGTCCGGTCACCCGTCGGGATGCGTGGCGAACGGTCGACGTTGTTGGTCGGCGACTGGTCGAAGGTCAGGCCGGTACGCAGTACCCATTCCTTGTTCAACTGGTACGACGTACCCACGGCGTAAGCCCAGGAATCGTGCCAGTTCTGGTCTTCGGTGATCTCGCCAAACTGACCGGCCAGCAGCGGTTGTACACCGGAGTTCTTGACGGTGATTTTTTCCAGCTGGCTCCAGCGGGTCCAGGTCGAACCGGCGTAGACGTTCCAGCGTTCGTTGATCGCCTGGGTGACCGAGAAGTCGATGGATTCAGGCGTGGTGATCTTCAGCGAAGCGTCGTACTTCTGGTTGGCGCCCAGGCCGACTGCGCCGAGCAGGCCATAGTTGACCTTGGTGTCGCCTTTGAGCTTGTAGTCGACTTTCGAGTGGTACGTCAGACCCAGGCGCGTGGTGTCGGTGGCTTGCACCAGTACGCCGACGTTGTAGCCCAGCGCGGTGTCGTCACCCTTGATCTTGACCTTGCCGTCCGGCGCAGCCTGAGTGATCGACAGGTTGGATTCCAGTGTGCCGTCGATGCGGTTGATGGTCGGACCGAAACCTACCGACACCACGTCGTTGAACTTGTAGCTGACAGTCGGCTGGAAGGTGATGACCTGTACTTCGGACTTGCTGCCGAAGTAGCGGCCGGCAAAGCCTTTTTCGTAGTCGGTAATCAGGCCGAACGGCACGTAAACGCCGAGGCCGAATGCCCAATGCTCATCAATCGGTTTGACGTAGAAGCCCATAGGTACAGAGGTGAAGGGCACCATGTCGCCTTTGTTGCTGCCACCGTTAGGGCTGGAGCTGGCGTCGCTGATATCGGTTTTGGCATCGAGGAATGCAACACCGCCCGTGACTTGTTCGCGCGTGAGGCGCGACATACCGGCAGGGTTGCCATAAACAGTGCTTGCGTCGTCGGCAGAAGAGGATCGCCCAGCGTAACCGGTGCCCATCCCGCTGATACTGTGTTCGTTGATGGCAAAGCCAGCTGCGAAGATCTGGGTGGATGCCATGGTAACGGCGAGGCTAAGGGTGGTTTTGAGCATGACTTTTTTCATTATTAGAACTCCTGGTGATCACCGGGGCGAAAATTACCAACATTTTCGTCCCAGCGCTATAGTCCGTATGCCTTGAGTTAGAGCGGTTTTGTAGGACAATCCGACCAAATTCGCTACCTGATGAGCGATCTTGCAAAGCGGACGGTTTAACAGGCGACCTGATTCAGCGGTGAAACACAGGTCTGCCAGGCGTAAGTGAAATCACGCAAACGTCCCTGCGGCTGAAAGGTCTGACGCCAGATGCGCGCCATTCCTAGCAAGTCGTTCGGGTCGGGGAGGGTGGGGTTTCGTTCTTCGACCAGCAGCCAGGCAATGGCAGTGGC
>NZ_QAIU01000341.1:0-4472 GCF_003061205.1 Pseudomonas sp. HMWF006 | reverse complement strand
CCGCCGGTCAGCAGATACAGCAACCCGCTGATCCACTTGCCCTGGTACATCCGGTGCACGCCGAACACCCCCAGGAACGTCAGCAGAATCCACGCCACGTTGTACTCGATCGGCCCGGCAGCAAAACGCAGATCGGCCTCGCGATCCATCGCCGGGATCAGAAACAAGTCGATCAGCCAGCCAATACCCAACAAGCCAAAGGTGAAGAACCAGATCGTCCCGGTGACCGGTTTGCCGTAATAGAAGCGGTGAGCGCCGGTAAATCCGAAGATCCACAGCAGGTAACCGATGATTTTGCTGTGGGTGTCCTTTTCGTTCACGCGGGGTAGCTGATAGCGGTTCATGAAGACCTCGATTCACACGATAGATAAATATTCTTGAATTCTTTGTGACTTTTTTACAGGTAGCCGACGTATGGCAAATGTTACCGTGTCTCCCGTCAAAGCCTTACAGCACCGGACTTCTGTCGGACAATTGCGTCTTTTTGCCGCTTATTTGGTTCCATTGTCAGCCGATTGAATCGACCAACGGCCTCGGAATCGAAAAAAAAGCTGTTATAAAGTTGCGCGCAAACCCATAAGAGCCACGCCTAATGCGACCATTTTTCAAGACATGGCTAACTATTTGCCTATTAATGCCACTGGCCGCCCACGCCACCAATCGTGAGCAACGTCTTCCCAACGTTAACGGTTTCACCCCTAAATCCCATGCTTCGGCTCCTTCGAGCAAGAGCAGCAAACAAACGAAACACACCACGCTCGCCAGCAACAATCACGGCAAGCTGGTTCCACCGATGGCGAACAAGGAAAGCAGCAACGTCCTGAGCCGCGCGGTGAACGTCCTCGGTACTCCATACCGTTGGGGCGGCAGCAGCCCAAGTAAAGGCTTCGACTGCAGCGGTCTGGTGAAATATGCGTTCAACGACGCCACCTTCGACCTGCCACGCACCTCCAATGCGATGGCCAGCGGTCACGGCGAGAAAGTCGAGCGCAAGGATCTTAAGCCAGGCGACCTGATTTTCTTCAACATCAAGAGCCGTCGGGTCAACCACGTTGCCATCTACCTGGGCAACGACCGCTTTATCCACGCACCGCGTCGTGGCAAAGCAGTGAGCATCGACACGCTGAACAAACCGTATTGGGAACAGCATTACGTGGTTGCCAAGCGTGTGTTGCCGAAAGAACCGGCCGGCAAGCAGATGCGCGTCGTTCAACGCTGAACTGACTGATCCGCAACGGGTATCGCCAGCACTGACCTCTTCGCGAGCAAGCTCGCTCCCACAGGTGAAAGCATTCCAATTGAAGGAATGCAATCAATTGTGGGAGCGAGCTTGCTCGCGAAAGGGCCGGTTAGAACACCGAAAATCTCCCTTAGAAATTATCCGGTGTACGCGCCTTCTCCCGCGCATGCTCGCGGCTGATCAAGCCCTTGGTCACCAGATCCTTCAGGCACATGTCGAGTGTCTGCATTCCCAACGAACCACCGGTCTGAATCGCCGAATACATCTGCGCCACCTTGTCCTCGCGGATCAGGTTACGGATCGCCGACGTTCCCAGCATGATCTCGTGCGCCGCCACCCGCCCGCCGCCGATCTTCTTGATCAGCGTCTGTGACACCACTGCCAGTAGCGACTCCGACAGCATCGAACGCACCATCGACTTTTCGTCCCCGGGGAACACGTCCACGACCCGGTCGATGGTTTTCGCCGCCGACGTGGTGTGCAGCGTGCCGAACACCAAATGCCCGGTCTCGGCAGCGGTCAAGGCCAGGCGAATGGTCTCCAGGTCGCGCATCTCGCCGACCAGGATCACATCCGGGTCTTCCCGCAATGCAGAACGTAACGCGGTCGCGAAACTGCGGGTATCACGGTGGACCTCACGCTGATTGATCAGGCATTTGCGCGATTCGTGGACGAACTCGATCGGGTCTTCGATGGTGAGGATGTGATGATGACGGTGGGTATTGAGGTAGTCGATCATCGCCGCCAGCGTGGTCGACTTGCCGGAGCCGGTCGGCCCAGTGACCAGCACCAGCCCGCGCGGGGCGTCGGTGATCTTGCGAAAGACATCGCCCATGGCGAGGTCTTCCATGCTCAGCACTTTCGAGGGAATGGTGCGAAATACCGCGCCGGCGCCACGGTTCTGGTTGAAGGCATTGACCCGAAAGCGCGCCACGCCGGGGACTTCGAACGAGAAATCCGTTTCCAGGTGTTTCTCGAAGTCGACCCGCTGGGTGTCGTTCATGATGTCGTAGATCAGTTCGTGCACCTGCTTGTGATCCAGCGCCGGCAGATTGATTCGCCGCACATCGCCATCGACACGAATCATCGGCGGCAGACCGGCCGACAGGTGCAGGTCGGAAGCGCCTTGTTTGGCGCTGAAGGCCAGCAGTTCAGTGATATCCATAGCGCTCCTCAATTCCAGTAGAATGCCGCGAACCTTCAGACCGCCGGCGCCTCTTGATGTCCACGATAGCAGACAACATTGCCCTCGTTAGTTCACGCATCCACGCCGCGACCGCCGCTGCCGGACGCCCTGAAAACAGCGTGCAGCTCCTGGCCGTGAGCAAGACCAAACCCGCACAGGACCTGCGTGAAGCCCATGCTGCAGGCCTGCGCGATTTCGGCGAGAACTATCTGCAGGAAGCCTTGGGCAAACAGCTCGAACTGGCCGACCTGCCCTTGATCTGGCACTTCATCGGCCCCATTCAATCGAACAAGACTCGCGCTATTGCCGAGCATTTCGACTGGGTGCACTCCGTGGATCGCCTGAAAATTGCCCAACGCCTGTCCGAACAACGCCCGGCCGAGCTGCCGCCGCTGAACATCTGCATTCAGGTCAACGTCAGCGGTGAAGCCAGCAAGTCCGGCTGCACCCCGGCCGACCTGCCGGCACTGGCCGAGGCCATCAGCGCCCTGCCCCGGCTGAAACTGCGCGGGCTGATGGCGATTCCCGAGCCGACCGAAGATCGTGCCGAACAGGACGCCGCGTTTGCTGCCGTGCAACGTTTGCAGGCCAGCCTGAATCTGCCGCTCGACACACTGTCCATGGGCATGAGCCACGACCTCGAGGCGGCCATCGCCCAAGGCGCCACCTGGGTGCGGATCGGTACGGCCCTGTTTGGTGCCCGCGACTACGCCGCCCACTCTTGAACGCTTCTAGATAAGGACCAAACATGAGCCACACACGTATTGCCTTTATCGGTGCCGGCAACATGGCCGCCAGTTTGATCGGCGGCTTGCGCGCCAAAGGTCTGGAAGCCAGCCACATCCGCGCCAGCGATCCGGGCGAAGAAACCCGTAAACGGGTCAGCGCCGAACACGCTATCGAAACCTTCGCCGATAACGCCCAGGCCATCGACGGCGTCGACGTGATCGTGCTGGCGGTCAAGCCACAGGCGATGAAAGCCGTGTGCGAAGCCATTCGCCCAAGCCTCAAACCGCATCAACTGGTGGTGTCGATCGCCGCCGGCATCACTTGCGCGAGCATGACTGCATGGCTCGGCGAGCAGCCGATCGTGCGCTGCATGCCCAACACTCCGGCACTGCTGCGTCAGGGCGTCAGCGGCCTGTACGCCACCAGCGAAGTGACTGCCGAACAGCGTCAGCAGGCCGAAGCGCTGCTGTCCGCCGTCGGCATCGCGCTGTGGCTGAACGAAGAACAGCAACTCGACGCGGTGACTGCCGTCTCCGGCTCCGGCCCGGCGTATTTCTTCCTGCTGATCGAAGCCATGACTGCCGCCGGCGTCAAACTCGGCCTGCCGCAGGACATCGCTGAACAGCTGACCCTGCAAACCGCCCTCGGCGCCGCGCACATGGCAGTCGCCAGCGATGTCGACGCCGCAGAACTGCGCCGCCGCGTGACCTCGCCAAACGGCACCACAGAGGCCGCAATCAAATCATTCCAGGCCAACGGCTTCGAAGCCCTGGTCGAAACCGCACTCGGCGCCGCCGCGCACCGCTCGGCCGAAATGGCCGAACAACTGGGCAAATAAGGAGCCTTACATGATTGGATTGAACACCGCAGCGGTTTACGTGCTGCAAACCCTCGGCAGCCTGTACTTGCTGATCGTGTTGCTGCGCTTCGTCCTGCAACTGGTGCGGGCGAACTTCTACAACCCGCTGTGCCAGTTCGTGGTCAAGGCCACCCAGCCGCTGCTCAAGCCACTGCGCCGGATCATCCCGAGCGTGTTCGGCCTGGACATGTCGTCGCTGGTGCTGGCGATTCTGGTGCAACTGGCACTGATGGCTCTGACCCTGCTGCTGACCTACGGCACCACCGGTAACCCGCTGCAGCTGTTTATCTGGGCGATCATCGGTGTCACCGCGCTGTTCCTGAAGATTTTCTTCTTCGCCCTGATCATCAGCGTGATCCTGTCGTGGGTCGCCCCGGGCAGCCATAACCCGGGCGCTGAACTGGTGAACCAGATCTGCGAACCGGCCCTGGCGCCGTTCCGCAAGATTCTGCCAAACC
>NZ_QAIU01000340.1:0-7582 GCF_003061205.1 Pseudomonas sp. HMWF006 | reverse complement strand
CTACAGGGGCGGTTACCGCCTCTGCTGCCGGGTCATCCGGAACGCCATGTAACGCTCCGTGCCACCCTGGACTGGAGTTTCAATCTGCTCAGCCAGTGCGAGCAGACCTGCCTGCGCCGGTTGAGCGTATTTTGCGGCGGCTTCACCCTGGAATCCGCTGCAGCGGTGATTGGCGGTCAACACATTTTGCCCGGTGAGGTATTTGGCTCGATTACGCAACTGGTGGCCAAATCACTGCTCAATGTCGAAGTCGGCGATGAAGAGGTGTTCTACCGCCTGCTCGATACGACCCGACGCTATGCCCTGGAAAAACTCGATCACGTCGCCGAACTCGACGAAACCCGCCAGCGTCACGCCGAGCGGTGTCTGGTGTTGATGCAACAGGCGCAGAGCGCGTGGGAACACACCCCGACGCTGGTGTGGATCGAACGCTATGCCCGGGGGCTGGAAGATTTGCGTGCGGCGCTGGACTGGAGCCTGAACGGAGCCGGCCCGGCGCTTCTGGCAATCGAACTGGCGGCGATCTCCGCACCGATATGGCAGGAATTGTCGTTGCTCAAGGAGTACGGCGGCTACGTGCGTCAGGCCCTGGCGTTGCTGGAACAGGCCGACAAGCCCTGCCCGCGCCTGCAGATCGCCCTGAAACTGGCGCTCGGCAGCGCCTGTTATCACACCTGGGGCGGCACCCCGGAAACCATCGAGGCCTTTGCCAGCGCCCACGCACTGGCGCAGCAACACGGCGATGTCGCCGGACAACTGCGCGCCGTATCCGGGCACATGGCAGTCAACCTCAGTTGCGGGCAGTACCGGGCGGCTCTGGCGCAAAGCGAACAGTTCGATCGTCTGGGCCCGCACGGTGACCCTCTGTTGTCACTGAGTGCGCACCGATTGCGTGTGCTGGCGTTGCATTACGCCGGCGATCAGCCGCAAGCACGCATCCATGCCGAACAGGTGATCCAGAGCATGACGCAAAGCGGTCACCTCAATCGGTTTACCCACGGTTTTGGTGTGCAATACGATCAAAGCGTCGCCTCGCTGACAGTGCTCGCGCGGGTCCTGTGGATGCAGGGCTTCCCCGTGCAGGCCTGGCACACGGCGCGGCAGGCCCTGAACATCGCCGTACAAATCGATCACGGCACTTCGATTTGCTACACCCTGGCGCTGGCCAGTTGCCTGATCGCCCATTACAACGGCGACCGGCAGAACGCGCAGGCGCTGTTGCAGATGTTGCTTGAACAGTCACAGAAACATTCGGTGCTGTTGTTTCATACTTGGGCACGGCACTACGCGCAGGTGATCGAACCGGACAGCGCGACGCCACTGCCGGCGGATGACAGCGGCTTGATCAAGGAAATCATGGTGACGCTGGACGGTCGGTTCGTCGACGACGCGCTGCTGGAACGGGCCCGCAGCGGTGATGCCGGGTGGAGCACGGCGGAGATCTTGCGGGTACGGGCGCAGCGGTTGCTTGACGAGCAGCGCTGTCCGGTCGACCACCCTGGCGAGCCTGCTCGCGAAGGCGTACAGGCAAACACCGACAATACCGCCGAAGCAGAAAAAATCCTGCACCAGGCCCTGTCCGTCGCCCGGGCCCAAGGCGCCCTGGCCTGGGAATTGCGCAGCGCCACCTCGCTGGCGCAGTTATGGCAGCGTCAGAACCGCTGCCACGACGCGCTGGATCTGCTGAATCCGGTCTACCAACGCTTCACGGAAGGCTATGCGACGCCGGACTTGCGCAAGGTCCGCCTGCTACTCAACGAGTTGCGCGGCCAGTTGTGCGCTTGATTCTTTGCGCATACGCCTGATGTACCGCGTGTGTCGCCGCTCGACGTCGAGCCTTTCACCACTGCCTTCAAGCTGCTCACGGGCGTATCGCCGCGTGGTGTTGAGCATTCGATAACGCAGCGCACCGTTGCTCCGCTCCACCATCAGCAGCGACTTGCGGACCAACCCTTCGATAACGGTGATCAGCATGGAGCTGCTCAACGCCGGGCGCATGATTACCGCAAGCGCGGCCTCCAGGGTGAATGCGATCTTGAACACCGATAACTGCTGCAGCACCCGTTGCTCCTGCTCGCTCAAGCGTTGGTAGCTCCAGTCGAGCGCGGCCACCATCGACTGGTGGCGCGCCACCGCCGTGCGTCTGCCGAGGCTGAGCAGTTGCAGCCCGTTATCGACTTGCGCCTGTAAACCTACCAGCGCCAGCGCGTCGATCTGCGCCGCGGCCAACTCGATGGCCAACGGCAAGCCGTCGAGCTGGAGACAGATCTCGCGCACGGTTTTCAAGTCCTGCTCGCGCAACCGGAAATCATGCTGGCGAACCCGCGCCCGACTGACGAGTAATTGCACCGCCGAGTACCCCATGAACTGGTCCGCCGTTTCGCCTGCCGCACGCTTGGGAATGGCCAGCGGCGGGATGTGCTGGACGGTTTCCAGAACGACTTGCAAGGGTT
Source organism: Pseudomonas sp. HMWF006 (assembly GCF_003061205.1). NCBI lineage: Bacteria > Pseudomonadati > Pseudomonadota > Gammaproteobacteria > Pseudomonadales > Pseudomonadaceae > Pseudomonas > Pseudomonas sp. HMWF006. Next base: position 5,129 of record NZ_QAIU01000340.1, on the reverse strand, counting down.
CGCGACTGGTCACGAGAATCGACAGTTGCGGCGCGGCGTTCTGCAGGTTTTCCACCAGCCCGGCACAGGCTTCGCGCACGTGGTCGCAGTTATCCAGCACCAGCAGCGCATGGCGACGACAGAGCGTGGAAAAGTCGCAATCGAGGGTCTGCAACAGATAGGCAAGCAGCGCCGTATCAGTGTCGACCAAGGCCAGGTCAACCTGCCACACGCCATCGCGATAATGTTGCAGCAGCAGTTCCGCGACACGCAGCGCTACGGTGGATTTGCCGATCCCCGGTGCGCCGGTCACCGTCAGCAGCCGACACAGGGGCAGCTGTCGTACCAGACCGCCGACCAGCGAATCACGCCCGGTGACCGGGGTCAGCCGTGCAGGAAGATTGTGCTGGGGCGCTTGCAGGGTTTCGAAGACCACTTGCGTGACACTGTCGTAAAGCACCGGGGCAATAAAGCTGTAACCGCATTGCGGCACGTTGACGATGTAGCGCTGGCCGTTCTCACCATCACCCAGCGCCCGTCTCAGGGCAGCGATGTGCACGCGCAGATTGATCTCTTCGACGACCGAAGTCGGCCAGACCATGGCAATCAACTGTTCTTTTTTGACCACGCGCCCGGCGCGCTCGAGCAGCACCTGCAAAATGTCCATGGCGCGCCCGCCCATGCGCAACTGCCGATCACCTTCAAGGATCAGACGTTGCCGCAAATGAAACGCATACGGGCCGAAACGCAGCACCGACGCCGAGTTCGAATCGTTGTGATTGTCCATGCCAGTTATCTTGGCAGCGTCACGTGACGGCACAAGCACGATACGGGGCGCAACACGGACATCGGGGTGCCCCAGACGGACAGAACGGCTCTAGCTGAACTGTTCGCGGTACTGCGCCGGGGTCAGCCCGAGCCTTTCGGCGAACAGAAACCGCATGTGCCGCACACTGCCAAAACCGCTTTTGTAAGCCACGGTTTTCAGTGGCAGTTCACTGGTTTCCAGCAAGTTGCGCGCGCAATCAATGCGCGCACTTTGCAGAAACTCCATCGGTGTCATGTTGACGTCGCGGGCAAATAACCGGGCGAAATGCCTCGCGCTCATGTTGGCCAGCCCGGCCATGCGCTCGACCGTGAAGGCTTCATCAATGTGTTCAAGTACGTAATTCTGCACGCGGGTGATCGGCGTTTCATGCGGAGCGACCGCCGCCATCAATGGACTGAACTGGGCCTGGCCGCCCTGACGTTTCATCACCACCAGCAAGACTTTGGCCACGTCCTGGGCGAGCTTCTTGCCATGATCCCGGGCGACCACGGCCAGGGCCAGGTCAATCCCCGCCGTAACGCCGCCCGAGGTAATCAGATTGCGGTCTTCGACGTAGATCTGATCGGTCGTCACGTCAGCCTTGGGGAAACCTTTGACCAGACGCTCGACGTAGTTCCAGTGAGTGGTCACGCGATAGCCGTCAAGCAATCCGGCATGTCCCAGCACAAAGGCGCCGGTACAGATGGAGCCGTAGCGTTCGGCGCGCTGCACCGCTCCCGGTAGCCAGGCAAACAAAGCCGGAAACCTCTGGTTGTAAGCACCCGGGCCGCCCGGTACCAGCAGCAAGTCGTAGTGTTGGGCGGCATTCGCGATAGTTCGGTCAGCGTGCACCAGCACGCCATTGGACGCGCGTAACGGCCCGTGCTCGGTCCCAAGGGTGGTCAACTGGTACTGGGATTGTGGTTGCAGATAACGGTTGGCCACTGAAAACACTTCCAGCGGCCCGGCCATGTCGAGCAGAAGAAAGTCGGGGAACAGCACCATTGCCACGGTTTTCATGGAGATGACATCACAAGAATCGAAGAGAAATAAATGCCTGGGTCAGGCTGTGCATTATGGCCAAATACATGACAGCCGTTGGAAAAGAATATGGCGCCTGCGTCACAAAAACTGTCAACTTGAAAAGGACAGTCTTACAATTTTCAGCTACTTATTGATCAACAGAATAACCATTAACCTTCTTCTCACTCGGACGAATTCACGTCCTGACAGGAGATTTCATCATGCTGACCCTTCGCAAAGCCTCCGATCGTGGCCTCGCCAATCATGGCTGGTTGAAGTCGTTCCACACCTTTTCCTTCGCCAGCTACCGCAACCCGCGTGAACAGGGGTTCTCTGACCTGCTGGTGATCAATGATGACCGCGTCGCTGCCGGCAAAGGTTTTGGTCAGCACCCGCATCGCGACATGGAAATTTTTTCCTACGTGCTTGAGGGTGCGCTGGAACACAAAGATACCTTGGGCACCGGTTCCGTGATCCGCCCCGGCGATGTGCAATTGATGAGCGCGGGTAACGGCGTTGCCCACAGCGAGAACAACCATTCAGCCACCAAGCCCGTGCACTTCTTGCAGATCTGGATCGTGCCGGACGTGGCTGGCGCCAAACCGCGCTATCAGCAGGAGCACTTCGCTGCACAGAAAAAACGCGGTCGCCTGCAATTGATCATTTCGCCGGACGGCAGTGATGGCTCGTTGAAAGTGCGTCAGGATGCAAGGGTCTTCGCCGGGCTGTTCGATGGCAAGGAAAGCGCCACTCTGCAATTGCCGGCCAATCGCTACGCTTACGTACATGTGGCGCGCGGCAGCGTTGAGCTCAACGGCCTGCAGTTGCAGGAAGGTGACGGCGTGCGGATTCGCGAAGAGCAGGCGTTGACCTTGAGCAACGGCGTGGATGCCGAAGTGCTGGTGTTTGACTTACGGCCGCAGGAGCTGCCGCAAATGCCATGAGGCGGTGCTTTGATGCCCAAAAAAACGGCCTCCCGATGGAGGCCGTTTTTATGGCGGCGTCAGTGAGGGAAATGCCGAGGGTGTCGGTACGCTAATGTCCCTGCCCGCTTGAACGGCGGCCAGCGTTGTTTGCATCGCGACATACATATTGGCCTGATTCGCGTAATAGCCGCCGACGACGATGGCGACGATCCCGAGTAACTGGACCGCGGTGGCTGCCCAGACATTGGCCTTGACGGTCGATCCCTGCCTGGCAGCGTCCTCAACCCTCTTGGCAATTTCTCGCATCTCCTGCGAAATCATGTCGTAACGCTTGTCTCGCTCGGTTTGTGTTTTTTCTCGCTCGGTTTGCGTGTGGTCTCGCTCAGACTGTACCTGATCACGCGTTTTGTCTCGCTCGGCTTGTACCTGATCACGCCTCTTGTCCCGTTCGGCCTGAACCGCCAGAAACTCTCGAAAGTCTGCCCGTATCCCCTCGACCCGAGCATCCATCCTTGTTTCGATGGTCTCGATCCTGGCGTTGAACTCGTCACGGCTTACGGCATTCATGGTTTGAGCGTTCTGACCTTTGCTGGATGGGTCACTGACTGGATATTGACTGAATTCCCTGGCTTTCAATTCGACACCTTTTTGGGGATACCGAGACCTTCCCTGGCCCATTGCCTCAGTGCGAGCCCGACGCCTCTCACCGAACTGCGGAAACAATAGAACTCCTTCCCACAGCCTACAAGCCGGCACATTCTGACTCGACCGTAGGCCGTTTCGTCAGGTGATGTAGCCGGGGCAATACCGCCACTGCAGCTACTCATTCTCCAACGCAAACACATCGACAATCTGCTCGATCACCGCCCGCACCCGCGCGGTGTGGCGCAAGTCCGCATGGGTCACCAGCCAGACTTCATACGGCAGTGGTCGCGTGCGCTCCGGCCATAACCTGACAAGACCGTCGCGCTCGCCCATGTAGACGGGCATTTCGCCTATCCCCAGGCCGGCGGCAATTGATCGGCGCACCAACAGGCTGGAACTCAGGCTGGCAACGATGCGCCCGCGGTGCAGCGGCTCGGAGACCAGCGTCATGTCCTTGTTGCCTTGCAGATACGGGTGGTAAACCACCAGATCATGTCCCTCGAACGCCGAGCCCTGCCGAGGAACCCCGTTGGCGTCGATATACGCCTGTGAAGCGAACAGGCCCACCGGCCATCGAGCGATTCGTCGGGCAATCAGGTCGGGGTTGTCAGGCCGCGTGTTGCGCACTGCGATATCGGCTTCGCGCTTCGCCAGGCTGAGAATCTGCGTCGAGGCATCCAGTTGCACGCGCACATCCGGATGCCGTTCGTGCAATCGGGCAATGGCCGGAATGAGGAAGTCGATGGCCAGCGAATCCGTGGTGCTGACGCGCACGTTGCCGGTCAGACGATCGTCCAGGCCCTGGATCCGACGCTCCAGTTCAAGCGCCGAATGCTCCATTTTTTCCACACTTTTGAGTGCCGCCTCACCGACTGCCGTCAAGGCATAACCGTCCGGGGTGCGCAGGAACAATGTCGCACTCAGGGACTTCTCCAGGGCGGTGATGCGCCGCCCCACCGTTGCCTGATCCACGCCCAGGACGCGTGCGGCGCCGCGCAACGTCGATTCGCGGCAAACAGCCAGAAACACCCGTGCGTCATCCCAATTCATAGCTGTCTCCTTGCGATGCATATTTGCATCATTGCGCCGCCAAATCGCTGCGTTAACGCAGCAACGATAGCCGATATGCTGAGCGCCATACACCTTCCTCGGAATCGCTATCATGCGTACATCATCACCCACCGGTTTCTGGCTGCCGATCTTCGCCGGACTCTGTGCCAGCCTCGTCGGCATTGGCCTGGCACGCTTTGCTTACACACCGCTGATACCCGAGCTGATTCAGGCCCGCTGGTTTTCCGCCAACGACGTGGTGTATCTCGGCGCAGCCAATCTGGTCGGCTACCTGGTGGGCGCCCTGCTCGGCCGGCCGCTGGCGCGGCATGTGGGCAACACATCTGCGCTGCGGTTTATGATGCTGGCCGTGACTGCGGCGTTTTTTGCCTGTGCGTTTCCGCTGTCCGTGAGCTGGTTCTTTGGCTGGCGGCTGCTGTCGGGCATTGCCGGGGGCGCGATCATGGTGCTGGTCGCCGCCACGGTGTTGCCGCATGTGCCGGCGTCACGCAAGGGACTGGCCAGCGGTGCGATCTTTCTCGGTATCGGGCTGGGCATTGCCGGCTCCGGCACCCTTGTACCGCCGCTGTTGAGCCTGGGTTTGCAGGACACCTGGCTGGGGCTGGGTGCGTTGGCGCTGATGCTGACGGCGCTGAGCTGGTTCGGCTGGCCTGACGATCCTGTGCACGCGGCTGCTT
>NZ_QAIU01000339.1:2350-16685 GCF_003061205.1 Pseudomonas sp. HMWF006 | reverse complement strand
AAACAGAAGAAATCATGGGCAACAAAAAGGCCCCCATCTCGGGAGCCTCGTTGTTCAGCGGTACGACTTACATGTTCGGGTAAGTCGGGCCACCAGCGCCTTCCGGCGTGACCCAGGTGATGTTCTGCGAAGGGTCCTTGATGTCACAGGTCTTGCAGTGCACGCAGTTCTGGGCGTTGATCTGGAAACGCTTCTCGCCGTCTTCCTTGGTGATCACTTCATACACGCCGGCCGGGCAGTAGCGCTGCGCCGGTTCGTCGTACAGCGGCAGGTTCTTGCTGATCGGGACGCTCGGGTCGGTCAGCTTCAGGTGGCACGGCTGCTCTTCTTCGTGGTTGGTACCGGAGATGAACACCGAGCTCAGTTTGTCGAAGCTGAGTTTGCCGTCCGGCTTCGGATAGTCGATCTTCTTGCAGTCGGCGGCCAGCTTCAGGCATGCGTAGTCCGGCTTGGTGTCGTGCAGGGTGAACGGCAGTTTGCCGCCGAAGATGTTCTGGTCCAGCCAGTTGAAACCACCGCCGACAATGGCGCCGAATTTGTGGATCGCCGGCCCGAAGTTACGGCTGGCGAACAGTTCGTCGTACAGCCAGCTCTTCTTGAAAGCGTCGACGTAGGTGGTCAGCTCTTCGGTGCCATCTTTCTCGGCGAACAGGGCGTCAGCCACCGACTCAGCGGCGAGCATGCCAGACTTCATCGCGGTGTGGCTGCCCTTGATCTTGGCGAAGTTCAAGGTGCCGAGGTCGCAACCGATCAGCGCACCGCCCTTGAAGACCATTTTCGGCAGCGAGTTCAGGCCACCTTTGCAGATCGCACGGGCGCCGTAGCTGACGCGCTTGCCGCCTTCCAGATACTGGGCCAGCACCGGGTGATGCTTGAGGCGCTGGAACTCGTCGAACGGCGACAGGTAGGTGTTGCTGTAGGACAGGTCAACGATCAGACCGACCACCACCTGATTGTTTTCCAGGTGATAGAGGAACGAGCCGCCGGTGTTTTCGGTGCCCATGATGTCCAGCGGCCAGCCGGCAGTGTGGACCACCAGGCCTGGCTGATGTTTGGCCGGGTCGATTTCCCAGATTTCTTTCAGGCCGATGCCGTAGTGCTGGGCGTCGGCATCGCTGTCGAGGTTGAAGCGCTTGATCAGTTGCTTGCCGATGTGGCCACGGCAGCCTTCAGCGAACAGCGTGTACTTGCCACGCAGTTCCATGCCTGGGGTGTACAGGCCTTCTTTCGGGTTGCCTTCGCGGTCGACGCCCAGATCACCGGTGATGATCCCGCGAACCACGCCTTGCTCGTCGATCAGTGCTTCCTGAGCGGCGAAGCCCGGGTAGATTTCTACGCCCAGGTTCTCGGCCTGCTGGGCCAGCCAGCGGCACAGGTTGCCCAGGGAAATAATGTAGTTGCCTTCGTTGTGCATGGTCTTGGGCACAAAGAAGTCAGGAATTTTCTGCGCGCTGTCGGCGTTTTTCAGGACGAAAATATCGTCGCGGGTAACCGGAGTGTTCAGCGGGGCGCCGAGTGCTTTCCAGTCCGGGAACAGTTCATTCAGAGCGCGTGGTTCGAACACGGCACCGGACAGGATGTGTGCGCCGACTTCGGAGCCTTTTTCGACCACGCAGACGCTGATTTCCTTACCGGCTTCGGCGGCCTTCTGCTTCAGACGGCAGGCGGCGGACAGGCCAGCGGGGCCGGCACCGACGATGACCACGTCGAATTCCATGTATTCGCGTTCCACAGGCTATCTCCTACTCAAGGCTCAACAGTTTTTTTTCTAATTTGGAGGTTCGGTGACGCATCCGTTATTGCCTTTACGTTAACGTCAAGGGTAATAATGGGCAAACCACCTTTCTCTCTAGGCGGCGCATTATATCTACACCACTCTCAGCGTCCAATACAAACGTTTGTTTGAATCGGCTCCAGCCCAGAGAAATCAAAGAAGCGCGGCTTATGAATGGTCATTTTGCTGTATTGACCGGAATAGGCGTTCCGGTCAAGATACGGGCGGTTTTGCGCTCGTCGTAGGCAGACTGGCGGTTTCAAGAGCACCTCTAAAGACAGGGCACAGGCCGTAGAAGGTGATGCGCATTGCAGGTCCGGCGCGCAGTTTACATGGCGTGAAGAGCAATGACTGGTCGGTCACCCCTGACGAACGGTCAGGGCTGTTCATAAAGTGAAATCACCCCGCACCCACGTCGGCGTTTTTAGAGGTGCCCTTTAGCCTGATGAGCATCAACCGCCAGGTTCGCCTAGGCGACTTTCTTTTCACCGGAGAGTAACGAGGAATCCATGAAGGTTCTTGTAGCTGTCAAACGCGTTGTGGATTACAACGTCAAGGTTCGCGTCAAGGCGGACAATTCCGGCGTCGATCTCGCCAACGTCAAGATGTCGATGAACCCGTTCTGCGAAATCGCAGTGGAAGAAGCCGTACGCCTGAAAGAGAAAGGCGTTGCGACTGAAATCGTCGTCGTCTCCATCGGCCCGTCCACCGCTCAGGAACAGCTGCGTACCGCACTGGCTCTGGGTGCCGACCGCGCCATCCTCGTCGAATCGGCTGAAGACCTGACTTCGCTGGCCGTGGCCAAGCTGCTCAAGGCTGTGGTCGATAAGGAACAGCCGCAACTGGTGATCCTGGGCAAGCAAGCGATCGACAGCGACAACAACCAGACCGGCCAGATGCTCGCAGCACTGAGCGGCTACGGTCAGGGCACGTTCGCCTCGAAAGTCGAAGTCTCCGGCGACAGCGTTGCCGTGACCCGCGAAATCGACGGCGGCGCGCAGACCGTTTCCCTGAAACTGCCAGCGATCGTCACCACCGACCTGCGTTTGAACGAGCCGCGCTACGCGTCCCTGCCAAACATCATGAAAGCCAAGAAGAAGCCTCTCGAAGTGCTGACTCCGGACGCTTTGGGCGTTTCCACCGCCTCTACCAACAAGACCCTGAAAGTCGAAGCGCCGGCTGCACGCAGCGCAGGTATCAAGGTCAAGTCGGTGGCTGAACTGGTCGAGAAACTGAAAAACGAAGCGAAGGTAATCTAAATGACTATCTTGGTTATTGCTGAACACGACAACAAAGTGCTGGCCCCGGCCACACTGAACACCGTGGCTGCTGCTGCCAAAATCGGCGGCGATGTCCACGTTCTGGTTGCAGGTCAAGGCGCTGGCGCCGTGGCTGAAGCCGCTGCGAAAATCGCGGGCGTGAGCAAAGTCCTGAACGCTGACAATGCCGCTTACGCGCATCAGCTGCCGGAAAACGTTGCGCCGCTGGTTGCCGAACTGGGCAAGAGCTACAGCCACATCCTGGCTGCCGCTACTTCCAACGGCAAAAACATCCTGCCACGCGTTGCCGCGCAGCTGGACGTTGACCAGATCTCCGAGATCATCTCGGTAGAAAGCGCTGACACCTTCAAGCGTCCGATCTACGCCGGTAACGCCATCGCTACCGTACAGTCGACCGCTGCGATCAAAGTGATCACCGTGCGTGCCACCGGTTTCGACCCGGTTGCCGCTGAAGGTGGTTCGGCTGCTGTTGAAGCCGTTGCTGCTGCGCACAACGCCGGCACTTCCAGCTTCGTCAACGAAGAGCTGGCCAAGTCCGATCGTCCGGAACTGACCGCTGCCAAGATCGTCGTTTCCGGCGGCCGCGGCATGCAGAACGGCGACAACTTCAAACACCTGTACGCCCTGGCCGACAAGCTGGGCGCAGCCGTGGGTGCTTCGCGCGCTGCGGTCGATGCAGGTTTCGTCCCGAACGACATGCAGGTCGGTCAGACCGGCAAGATCGTTGCGCCACAGCTGTACATCGCCGTCGGTATCTCCGGCGCGATCCAGCACCTGGCCGGTATGAAAGACTCCAAAGTGATCGTTGCGATCAACAAGGACGAAGAAGCACCGATCTTCCAGGTGGCCGATTACGGCCTGGTGGCGGATCTGTTCGAAGCCGTCCCTGAGCTGGAGAAGCTGGTCTAATCCGGCGGCTTCACTTATAAAGAGCCCGACCTTTTGGTCGGGCTTTTTTTTGTCTCGCATTTGAGTGGAGCGTGTTGCCATGGATCTGCGCCGCAGGTTGTTATTGGGATTGATCCTCTTGCCGGGAATGGCGGCGGCCGCCGGCAAGTGTGAGCGCCTCGTCGTCACCGGCAGCCCGGACGCGCCGCCGTATCTGTGGCAGGACCCGCAGAATCCCAAACAACTGATGGGGGCCAGCGCCGACTTGTTACAGCAGATCGCCAAGGATCTGGGTATCAAAGTCGAGTTGCTCTACGCCGGTAAACGCTCGCAAGCCCTTGATGAAGTGCGCAGCGGGCGCATGGACATGCTCGCCGACGCGCCGCTGACCCTCAATGAGCTGGAAAACCTCGACTACATCCATCCGCCGTTGCTGGAAAACGATTATCTGGTGTGGACCCGCAAAGGCTCGACGCTGGTTTACAGCGAGGCCAAGGACCTGCACGGCCACACGGGCGCGTTGTCGGAAAAGTCTCGCATGACCCAGGCATTTGGCACTTTCGCCGAGCAGAATCTGACCCTGACCCGGACAGCCAACCTCACCCAGGCTTTTCAGAAACTTCTGCTGGGCGAGGTGGAATATGTCCTCGCTGGCCGCTACTCGGGCATGGCCGCCGCGCAGGCGCTGGGGATGGCCAATGACTTATTGGCCTTCGAACAACCGATCGACCGGCCGGGCCTGTTCCTCGCGGTTTCCCATAACTCGGCCTGCAACGATCCGTGGTTGCGCGGACAGTTGGCCAAAAAGATGACAGAATTGCCCGCGTCCGGACTGACGGAAGCCGCGCTGCAACGCAATATCGAGCGCTGGAAGGCGCAGCAGCAACAGCCGCAACAACCCGTCAGCGCCCCAAAACAGTAGGGATTCTTAGTGAGTATTCGACCTCTTTTCGCGGCTGTGGCCGTTCTGGCCCTGGCCGGTTGCGCAACCGATCCGGCACCCATTGAACAAATGCGTTTGACCGAGCAGGCCATCACCCAGGCCAAGGCCGTTGGCGCCACCGCTGATGAAGTGCCTGAAATGAAACTGGCCGAAACCAAATACGACCGCGCCAAAGGCAACATGGCCGATGAGTCTTACCGCAACGCACGCATGCGGTCCGAGCAGGCTGAACTCGATGCGCGTCTGGCGGAAGCCAAAGTGCTGACGCAAAAGAGCGAAGAGCAGGTGAACGTGCTCAATACCCGCATCATCCGTCTGCGCAAACAACTGGGGGACGCCCAATGAGCCGCAAGTCCACCGTGCTCGGCGGTCTGATCCTCGCCGGTTGCGCCAGTCTGTACGGCTGCGCCGGCCAACACAGTGAATCCGCTTTGCAAGAAGCCAGCGCCGACTTCCAGAAGGTCAAGGAAGATTCCAACGTGTTGCGTATCGCGCCGAAAGACGTGATCCGCGCCGGTGAGTCGCTGGCCCGTGCCGATCGCCTGTCGACCTATTGGGGCAGCGGTTCGGACGTGGTGCATTACGCCTACCTGAGCCAGCGTTACAGCGAAATCGCCCGCGAGCACACCAATCAGGTGCTCAACGAGGAGCGCGCGGCCAAGCTCGAACTGGAACGTCAGCGCCTGCAACTGGCCTTGCGTGAGTCGAAGTTGCTCAGCGTGCAGCAGCAAGGCAAGTGGCTTGAAGAGCAGATCGTTGCGCTGGCCACCACCCAGACCGACCGTGGTCTGGTGATGACCCTCGGCGATGTGCTGTTCGATACCGGTGAAGCAGAGCTGAAGAATTCGGCCAACCGTGTCGTGCTGAAGATCGTCCAGTTCCTGCAACTGAATCCCAAACGCGTGGTGCGCATCGAGGGTTACACCGACAGCACCGGCGGCAAGCAGGAAAACCTCAAGCTGTCCCGCGATCGCGCGCAAGCGGTGGCCGACGTGCTGATGGACCTGGGCATCGACGACAAACGCATTCAGGTCGAAGGCTACGGCGACGAATACCCGGTGGACGCCAACGCTTCCGAGCGCGGGCGGGCACAGAACCGTCGCGTGGAAATTGTCTTCTCCGATGAAAAAGGCCAGCTCGGCGCCGCCCGCTGAGGGTTGCGTCTCTGGAAAGCCCGGCCTGTCATGCAGTGCCGGGCTTTTTTACGTCTGTCGAATGGCTCGCAAATCCGTACAGTCGGGGGCAGACACCGCACTGTATGGTCGAGTAATGTGGCAACTGTCCCAGTACACTTCTAAACTGTTCCGGTATTGTTTCACACAAGAATAAAATGCCCGTGAAATCGAGTGCTGCGTCATGACCAATCTCTTGCTCTACCAACGTATTGCTCAGCAACTGGCCGAAGACATCCGTCGTGGCGTCTATCAACCGGGAGAACGCGTGCCGTCGGTGCGCAAGATGAGTTCGCAGCTCAACGTCAGCCATGCCACGGTGTTGCAGGCTTACGCCAACCTCGAAGATCAGGGGCTGATTCGGGCGCGCCCGCAATCCGGTTATTACGTCCACCAGACGCCCGCCCTGACCGCGCCGACGCCCGACATTGCCCGGGTCGAGCGGCCGGGATTGGTCACCCGCAGCAGCATCATTCAGCAGGTTCTGGTCGAGTCACGCCGTGAAGGCGTCTTCCCGCTCGGCGCTGCGGTGCCAAGCGTCGATTATCTGCCGGTGCGCGCACTGCATCAGCAACTGGCCAAGGTCACGCGTTTCCATAGCCCGCGGGCGTTCAGCTACATGTTCAGCCCCGGCTTCGAGCCGCTGCGCCGGCAGGTGGCGATCCGCATGCGCGACGCTGGCGTGGTCATCGACCCGTCGGAAGTGGTGATCACCCACGGCTGCGTCGATGCCTTGCAGATGTCGTTGCGGGTGCTGACCCGTCCGGGCGATCTGATCGCCGCCGAATCGCCGACCTATTACGGGCTGTTGCAACTGGCCGATCTGCTCGGTCTGAAAGTCATCGAAATCCCCAGCGATCCCGCTACCGGCATGAGCCTCGAAGCATTGCAACTGGCCGCCAACCAGTGGTCGATCAAGGCCCTGGTGCTGACCACGCGCCTGAGCAATCCACTGGGCGGGACCATGCCGGAGGAGCGCCAGAAACAGCTGTTACGTCTGGCGTCGGACTTCGACATCCAGATCGTCGAGGACGACATCTATGGCGAGTTGATGTTTGAACAGGGGCGCACCAAGGCGCTCAAGGCCTATGACCGTCTTGACCGGGTGATCTACTGCTCGAGTTTCTCCAAGACCTTGTCGCCGGGGGTGCGCATCGGCTGGATGATTGCCGGCAAGTATCAGCAGGAAATCCAGCGTCTGCAGACCTTCAGCACCCATTCGGCCTGCAGCGTAACGCAGATGGCGATCGCCGCTTATCTGGAAAACGGTGGTTATGACCGGCATTTACGGTACATCCGCCAGGAATACCGGAAAAACCTCAGCGCCTTCCAGCTGGCAGTGCAGCAGTACTTCCCCGAAGGCACGCAAATGACCCGGCCCACGGGCGGTTTCATCTTATGGGTAAGCTTGCCGGGCAGGGTCAACACCCAGGAGTTGCATGTCCGCGCCTTGCAGCAGGGCATCAGCATTGCACCGGGTCTGATCTTCAGTAATACCGAGCAATTCAACCACTGTATCCGCCTCAATTGCGGCATTCCGTGGAACCGCGAGGCGGAGCGGGCGTTGATGACGCTCGGCCTGCTTGCGACTCAGCTGTGTCAGGAAACGGCGGGCGGATTTTAAGCCAGCAGTGGCTCGTGCTTGTCTTGTAGCGCTCAACAAGCGAGCATATGGCCCTCTGCCGTTAGTGTTGTAGGGTCCATGAAAGCGATTTTTTCTGCCGCCGGAGTCATCTTGGGTTTGCTACTGATCAGTCATGCGCCGAGTGCCTTGGCGGCAGCCGTTCAAGAAAAGCCGGCAACGGCTACCTCAGAAAAAAAGCCTGCAACGAGCGCAAAAGCGGCCCCGGACAAAAAATCGCAGCAGAAGAAAGCCGCCCCGGTGAAGAAGCGCCCGCCGATTGCGTCGAAATCAAAGTCGGCCAAAGAACTGGTGAACACACCGTTGCCGCCCGCCAGGCTCGACCTGAGTCTGCCCAAGGAGATGGTTCAGGAGCTGAAACCGCCCGGCACCGTGGTGCTGCCGAAGCACGATCAGATCCTGCCGCAGTTTTTTGGCGAGAAAAACAGTGGATTCCAGCTCAACGGCCGCTTGCTCAGCAACGAAATGCAGTTGCAACTGCGCAACGAAGACCGCCGGGAAATCGAAGGCGCGGCGCTGGATTTCGAATTCAAGCAGTAATTCCTGCTCACCTGTGACCCGCAGACCAGACGCTTTGTCGGAGACTGGTCAGTCACATTCACTTATCGGTAAAAACCCCGGATCAGGGAATTTTAAACAGCCGTTTTAGCGGTTACTCTGTTCCGCGTCTCTTTAGCACATTACCCGTCGTGAGGATTTGCCCGTCATGAAATGCCGTGAAGGCTGTGGCGCTTGCTGCATTGCCCCTTCCATCAGTTCGGCGATTCCCGGCATGCCTGATGGCAAACCTGCCGGCGAACGTTGCGTGCAACTCTCGGTCGAAAACCTGTGCAGCATTTTCGGCCAGCCGGAGCGTCCCGCTGTCTGTTCCGGTTTTGCCGCCGATGTCGAAGTCTGTGGCAGCAGCTCGGAAGAGGCGATCAGGTTGATCGGCTGGTGGGAGCAAATGACGGCGGCGTGATGTGTCAAACGAACGGAACTTCAACAATAAGGAATAAGACTATGGGTTCGCTGCATCGTATCGCTGTGTTGTGTGGTTTGACTGCCGTGCTGGCTACTTCGGCGGTTCAGGCTGAAGACTGGAAGGTCGCCAAGAACGAAGACGGCATCAAGGTTTCCCTGAGCGAAGTGCCGGGTTCGGACTACAAGTCCTATCAGGGCGTGGTCTTGATGAAGACCACCATCGCCAAACTGCGCGCACTGCAGGAAGACGTTTCCGGCGCCTGTGCCTGGATTCACGAATGCAAGACCCAGAAACTGCTCAAGCACGAAGGCGATCAGAGCTGGACCTACACCCAGTTCAACACGCCATGGCCAGTCACTCCGCGCGATTCGGTGCTGCACATCACCACCGTCGAAGGCGCCGATGGCAGCCTGACCCGCAACCTTGAAGGCGTGCCGAAGTACGTGCCGGAAGAGAAAGGCTTCGTGCGCGTTGCCCAGGTCAAGGGTTTCTGGAAGTTCGTGCCCAAGGGCGATCAGGTCGAAGTGACCTATCAAGTCCACACCGAGCCGGGTGGCAGTGTGCCGGCGATGGTGGCCAACAAGTTTGTCGTCGATGCGCCGTTCAACACGCTTAAAGCGTTGAAAGAACGCGCCGAGAAGTAATCGCCGCCGGTTGAGCAAAACGCCCCGATCAAGTCGGGGCGTTTTTGTTTTGTCGCTATATTGTGTTTCCAGATATGCGTTGAACGAAATTTTCACAACGTGTTCAAGACAATTCGCCCGCGCCGTTGGCACGCGGCCGCGCTGCCGTGGCATTAAATGAAAGTGTCCGGCACCGAGGCAGTAATCAATGGTAATGGTGCGGGTGATCGTGCAACATTTGCGCACCGCGCAAGCCCCGGGGCCTGGAATGGCCAATAGAGGGCATGGCGCCGCTGTATTTTTGCAACTTTAACTTCCAATGGGTCCTAAAACGACATGGCAAACCCGGACGCCCTGAATCAGCAGCGATCTTCTGCTCGCCTGCTGCAACCGACCGTCAAATCGCATCTGGCCTACACGCTGCTTTGTGCACTGGTCATGATGGTGATGTTTTCCGTGCTGCGCCTCGCGCTGCTGGTCTACAACCGCGAGATGATCCTCGACACCCCGGCTTCGACCTTCATTGAAGCGTTCGCCAACGGCCTGCGTTTCGACCTGCGCCTGGTGGTGTACATTTGCATTCCGCTGGTGCTGGCGCTGTTCAGTGCCCGCGCCATGGCCGTGCGTGGTTTCTTCCGTCTGTGGCTGACGATCGCTTCGAGCATCGCGCTGTTCCTCGGCCTGATGGAGATGGATTTCTATCGCGAATTCCACCAGCGCCTCAACGGCCTGGTCTTCCAGTACGTGAAAGAAGACCCGAAAACCGTGATGAGCATGCTCTGGTACGGTTTCCCGGTGGTCCGTTACCTGCTGGCGTGGGCGATCGGCACCGTCATCCTGACCCTGGCGTTCAAAGGCGCCGACCGTGCGACCCGTCCACGCGGCCCCTTCAGTGGCGGCAACGTCGGCACCCGTCAGGTGGCGCCGTGGTACACCCGCCTGGCGGTGTTCGTGGTCTGCCTGCTGATCTGCGTCACCGCTGCTCGTGGCACCCTGCGTCAGGGCCCGCCGCTGCGCTGGGGTGACGTGTACACCACCGAGTCGAACTTCGCCAACCAACTGGGTCTCAACGGTACGCTGTCGCTGATCGCTGCCGCCAAGGACCGCATGGGCGAAGATCGCAACAACATCTGGAAAGCCACCCTGCCACAGGAACAGGCGCAGAAAGTCGTGCGCGACATGTTGCTGATGCCCGACGACAAACTGGTCGATACCGACATCGCCGCCGTGCGCCGTGAATACACGCCGCCCGCCGACAAGACCTTGCCGATCAAGAACGTCGTTGTGATCCTGATGGAAAGCATGGCCGGTCACTCGGTGGGTGCTTTGGGCGCGCCGGGCAACATCACCCCGTACCTCGACAAACTGTCGAAGGAAGGCCTGCTGTTCGACCGCTTCTTCTCCAACGGCACGCACACCCACCAGGGCATGTTCGCGACCATGGCATGTTTCCCGAACCTGCCGGGTTTCGAATACCTGATGCAGACCCCGGAAGGCAGCCACAAGCTCTCCGGCCTGCCGCAACTGCTCAGCGCGCGCAAGTATGACGACGTCTACGTCTACAACGGTGACTTCGCCTGGGACAACCAGTCGGGCTTCTTCAGCAACCAGGGCATGACCAACTTCGTGGGTCGTAACGACTTCGTCAACCCGGTGTTCTCCGACCCGACCTGGGGCGTGTCCGACCAGGACATGTTCGACCGCGGTCTGATCGAACTGAAGGCGCGGGAAAACGGCAAGCCGTTCTATGCGCTGCTGCAAACCCTGTCCAACCACACGCCATACGCTTTGCCGACACCCTTGCCGGTCGAGCGCGTGACCGATCGTGGCAGCCTCAACGAGCACTTGACCGCCATGCGTTATGCCGACTGGGCGTTGGGTCAGTTCTTCGAGAAGGCGCGTAAAGAGCCGTACTTCAAGGAAACCCTGTTTGTCATCGTCGGCGACCACGGTTTCGGCAACGAGCGTCAGATCACCGAAATGGACCTGGGCCGCTTCAACGTACCGATGCTGATGATTGCGCCGGGCATCCAGGAAAAGTTCGGTACCCGTGACCACACCGTGGGCACGCAAATCGACATCGTGCCGACCATCATGGGCCGTCTGGGTGGCGAAGTACGTCATCAGTGCTGGGGCCGTGACCTGCTCAACCTGCCGGAAGGCGACACCGGCTTCGGTGTGATCAAGCCGTCGGGCAGCGAGCAGACCACTGCCATCGTCACCGCTGACCAGATTCTCGTGCTGCCGAAGGATAAAGAAATGGCACCGAAGATCTGGCAGTACCAGTTGGGCGCCAATCCGCATGCCGAGATCGTGCAGGATGCACCGCGTACCGCTGAATTGAAACTCAAGCTCGAATCGTTCCTGCAAACGGCGACCAAGAGCCTGATGGACAATACCGCCGGCGTGATTAACGGCAAGCCGGACTGATAAAAAAACGCTGCATAAAAAAGAGGCCCCTGAGGGCCTCTTTTTTTGTCCTGCGTTTTATATCCTGCCGAGCAACAGCAAGACCAGCAGCACTACCAATACCACGCCAATAATGCCCGACGGGCCATAACCCCAACTTCTGGAGTGCGGGAAGACCGGCAGACCACCGATCAGCAACAGGATCAGGATAATGATAAGAATTGTGCCCATGTCGATTTTCCTTGTTGATAGTATTCGAGAAGTCTTGATGTTCAGGGGCGGCTGGTAATTAACTAAATCCAGACGGCTTACAAATTCCGACTGTTGTGCATGAAAAAAAATTCAATGTTTTTTTAATGTATTTGGATCGCTCCCTTATTTCCTTTGAAACAAAAAAATCGCGACTTGGTTCCTCTCGGCAGCGCCTGCACGAATCTTGTAGGCGCTGCCGAAGGCTGCGATCTTTTGATCCTGTATTCAGCAGTCTGATGGAGCGTGGAGGGCTAAGGATCCTTCGCTACACTCCGCGCATCTTCCCCGGAACAACAAGGCTGTCTGCTATGCAAAATCGCATGATGATCACTGGCGCGGGCTCGGGTTTAGGTCGGGAAATCGCGCTGCGCTGGGCGCGTGAAGGCTGGCAACTGGCCTTGTCCGACGTCAGCGAGCCCGGTCTGCAGGAAACCCTGAAAATGGTGCGCGAAGCCGGTGGCGACGGTTTTATCCAGCGCTGCGATGTACGTGATTACAGTCAGCTCACGGCGTTCGCCCAGGCCTGCGAAGAGAAGCTTGGCGGCATCGACATCATCGTCAACAACGCCGGTGTGGCATCGGGCGGGTTCTTCAGTGAGTTGTCGCTGGAAGACTGGGACTGGCAGATCGCGATCAACCTGATGGGCGTGGTCAAGGGCTGCAAGGCATTCCTGCCGCTGCTGGAGCAAAGCAAAGGCAAGATCATCAACATCGCGTCCATGGCGGCCTTGATGCAAGGCCCGGCCATGAGCAACTACAACGTCGCCAAGGCCGGTGTCGTAGCGCTGTCGGAAAGTCTGCTGATCGAACTGGCGCAACAGGAAGTCGGCGTGCATGTGGTGTGCCCGTCATTCTTCCAGACCAACTTGCTCGATTCGTTCCGTGGGCCGACCCCGGCAATGAAAGCGCAGGTCGGCAAGTTGCTGGAAAGTTCGCCGATCAGCGCAGCAGACATCGCCGACTATATCTATCAGCAAGTCGCCGCCGGCGAATTCATGATCCTGCCCCATGAGCAGGGCCGCATGGCCTGGGCCATCAAGCAGAAGAACCCGCAACTGCTCTACAACGAAATGACCGCGATGGCGGAAAAAATGCGCGCCAAGGCCAAGCAGAACAACGGCTGAGCTTGCCCGGCGGGTGTCGCGTGGTTAGGGTGGCCGCAATGGTCACCCTGACGAGACGCTTCGATGCTCAATTACTTGTGGTTTTTCCTTGCGGCGCTGTTTGAAATCGCCGGTTGTTTCGCTTTCTTCATGTGGCTGCGTCAGGGCAAAAGTGCCCTGTGGGTGATTCCTGCGTTACTCAGCCTGACCCTGTTCGCCCTCTTGCTGACCCGCGTTGAAGCGGCCTACGCCGGTCGCGCCTATGCCGCGTATGGCGGGATTTACATTGTCGCCTCGATTGGCTGGCTGGCCGTGGTCGAGCGCGTTCGCCCGTTGAGCTCGGACTGGATCGGCGTGGCGTTGTGTGTGATCGGCGCCAGCGTGATTCTGTTCGGTCCGCGCTTCTCGGTTGCTTGAATCGACGGTTTTGTACGAAACGTCTGACGGCCTGTCGGCGGGGTGGGTGTAAGGCAAGACTGATTTGCCGGCCGCGCATTGTGTCGCACCGGCAAGCCGCGCATCTTCAGGGTTCGTTAACCCGGAAGGACCAATCCCATGCTTGTACTCAGCCGCGTCGTCGGTGAATTGATTTCAATCGGCGACGACATTTCCCTGCGCGTTCTGTCAGTGAACGGTTCCAGTGTGCGTTTCGGCGTCGAGGCGCCCCAGAAAGTCAACGTGCATCGCGCCGAAGTCTATGAACGGATCCAGCGCAAGCAGGCCTCTGAAAAGGCCCGCTGACGGGCTCAGTCGAACAGGTGCTTGGGCACGTCGTGCTTGAGCATCAATTGGCATTGCTCACTTTCCGGGTCGAAGACGATCAGCGCCTGGCCTTTGGTCAGGGCCTGGCGTACGCGCAGGACACGGGTTTCCAGCGGCGTGTCATCGCCGTTGTCGGTGCCGTCGCGGGTGACGAAGTCCTCGATCAGGCGGGTGAGGGTGTCGACTTCAAGTTGGTCGTGGGGAATCAGCATGGGCACCTCGGTTCAATCAAGGTCAGGATGCTACGGCGATTGTCGGTTGCCTGCCAGTTTTGTGTGGGGTGTACCGGCCTCATCGCTGGCAAGCCAGCCCCTACAGTTTTTGGTTGGACCACAGGGCCTGTGAGCGGCACAAGCCCTGTGGGAGCTGGCGTGCCGGCGATGCGGGCAGTCCAGCCGCTACAGTAACCGAATCAACTGTCGGAACGCTGCCCCACCAGACTGTCCACCGACGGCACCCGCGTATCACTTTCCATCTGCGTGTCGTGCTCGATCTGATGACTGAACCGGTCGAGCGACGCATT